>JAZSRU010000008.1:0-3768 GCA_045538635.1 Victivallaceae bacterium | reverse complement strand
CTCCTTGGCTCACAGAACGACATGGCTACGATCCGACTTATGTACTGATGGACAAACTGATGAAATTCACATTGCAGATATAAAAACTACCAATGGTTTAGTCGTGGAATTTCAACATTCCGCAATAAAACCGGAAGAAAGCTTGTCCAGAGAACAATTTCATAAAAACATGATATGGGTGATAGATGGAACGAGAATAAAAAAAACACAGAAGCTAGGCTTGGGTCTGGCTAATATTCTTTGTAAAGTTTTACAGAGCGCATCATTGGGATTCCATGATGTGATAGACGGATGCGAAACAATACATGGACAAGACAATAAAAAAATAAAATTATTTGCTTGTCCCAAAGCTGAACAATTTTTTCCCAAAGAGTGGTTAGATATACCTGTCCCTGTATTTTTTGATTTTAATATCAGTGAAAAAACACAGTGGCTGAACAAAAAAATTATTTTAGGCTTAATTTATCTAGATTCCAAATACTATGTCGTAAAATTAGACTACAACATTTTGATAGAAGAAATTAAATCTCAAAAGTTAATTTTTGATCTTGTAAAAGCATTTCCTGCAACTGTACAAAATACTGTATCTCCAACTCCAAAACAGATCTATCGTAAAGTAAATTTCCTTCCCAGCATGAGTGCTCAACAAATCAATCGCATAAAATCAAAATATCCCGGCAGCAGATTTTGATAAGTTACTGGTAATATTTACTTTCTTTTTGCGAAAAGAAAGTAAGCAAAGAAAAATTGTTCTGTTTTTAAATCTTTTCGTTTTTTGAAGCCCGATGCAGTTACAGCGCCCGCCGCACCGCTTACAGTAGTTGCGCGGCGGGCTTACCCTTCGCCGCTTAATGCGGCTCGCCCCTCATCGGACTCGCTTCGCTCGCCTACGCCGGGGAGGCTCGCTTCGGTTAACCTCGCTGCTCGGCAATTTCTTGCCATCGTTTACTTCGCTTCGCTCGTAACCGCTTCAGACCTCGCGGGGCTAACCGCTCTTTATTTACTTCGAGATTGCAGGAATGAATATTTAATAAAAAAAGCCCTGTCTTTTATGACAGAACTTGCATGAAATATAAAATAAATACCCTTTTCTTTTTTGAAAAGGTGAGGGGTTTAAGGGGAGCGGAAAAATCTTTTTTCTTTTAATCAAGAAAAAAGTTTTTCCGCTCCCCTTTAAAAAGCAACTTCTTATTTGTTAGCCTGGCAGGAGGTGATAGCCATAACGCCGTAGATGTCGTCGGCGGAGCAGCCGCGAGAGAGGTCGTTAAGGGGTTTGGCGAGGCCCTGAAGGATGGGACCGTAAGCACCTGCGCCTGCAAGACGCTGGACGAGTTTGTAGCAGATGTTACCGGCGTTCAGATCGGGGAAGATGAGAACATTTGCAGCGCCTTCGAGGGGACTCTGGGGAGCTTTTGCTTTGGCAACGGAGGGAACGATAGCGGCATCAGCCTGAAGTTCGCCGTCAGCGATGATGTCGAGGTTTTCGGCTTTGATTTTTTCCTTGAACTTGGCAGAAGCTTCGATGATTTTGTCAAGGATTTCGTTTTTTGCGCTGCCGTAGCTGGAGAAAGAAAGGAAAGCGACTTTGGGAGTTTTGCCCATCAGAGAACGGTAAGTATTTGCAGTAGCAGCAGCGATGTCAACGAGCTGGTCGGCATTGGGATTGGGATTGACGCCGCAGTCGCCGAAAAGGAGAACATTGTCACCGGCGGGAGCGGGTTTGACGAGGTCCATGACGAAGCAGCTGGAAGCAATTTTCATACCGGGAGCAGTACCGATGCAGTGGAATGCAGCGCGGAGCATATCGGCGGTGGCAGCGATTGAACCTGCAACAAGACCGTCAGCAGCGCCGTTGCTGGTCATCATGGCACCGTAATAAATACGGCTCTGCATCATTTTAACAATCTGATCAATGGTGGTTTCTTTGCCGGGTTTGTCTTTGGCACGGCGTTTTTCAAAAAGCTGCTGAGTGTAAGCTTCCATTTCGGGAGCGTTGAGATAGTCGATCTGTTCAAATTTGCGGTCGGTGATACCGGCATCTTTGCAAGCAGCAGAGATTTCAGCTTCTGAACCAAGAACGATAACTTTGCCGACAATGCCGTCTTCCATAGCACGGTTTGCAGCGGCAACAACACGGGCGTCCTGACCTTCGGGAAGAACGATAGTCTTGCCGAGAGCTTTGGACTTTTCAACGAAAATATCAATAGCAGACATGATAAATTCCTTTCAGTTATGTATTAGGTAATTTTTTCAGATTCTGCGGTGCAGAAAATGAAAGTTATACAAAAGTTTTTGTAAAAAGGATGGGGGTTTGGGGAAAGGAAAAGAAACTTGTTTCAACAAGGTTTTTTCCTTTCCCCATAAGTTCTGAACTTATTTGCTGATAGTGGCAACAGTGCTTTTGGCGATCATCAGCTCTTCATCGGTGGGCATGACGATAGCTTTCCATTTGCTGTCAGCAGTAGAAATGATGCCTTTTTTGCCGAAGCAGGAAGCGTTGGCTTCTTCATCGACATAGATATCGAGTGCAGAAAGTTCTTTGAGAACCATCTTGCGGATTTCGGTTGAGTATTCGCCGATGCCGCCGGTGAAGCTGATTGCCTGTGCGCCGCCGACGAGGACATAATAAGAACCGATATATTTGACTACGCGGCGGACGAACATTTTGATAGCGAGAGCAGCCTGTTCGTTGCCTTCGGAAGCAGCTTTGAGCATATCGCGCATATCGCCTGAACCGATGCCGCCGACGCCGAGAAGACCGGACTGTTTGTTGAGAATCTTGTCAACTTCAGCAGTGGTGTTGCCGAGATCGACCAGACGGAGAACAGCTGCGGGGTCCATGTCGCCGGAACGGGTTCCCATCATCAAACCTTCAAGGGGAGTAAGCCCCATGGTGGTATCAATAACTTTGCCGTTTTTGACAGCGGCAATGGAGCAACCGTTGCCGAGGTGGCAAGTAATGACGGTGGTATCTTCGAGCTTCTGACCGAGAAATTCAGCAGTAGCGAGAGTTACATAGCGGTGGCTGGTGCCGTGGAAGCCGTATTTGCGGATGCCGTGTTTTTTGTAGAAATCATAAGGAATGGCATAAAGATATGCTTCGGGAGCCATGGTCATATGGAATTCTGTATCGAAAACGCCGACATTGGGAACGCCGGGGAAGCCGACTTCGCAAGCTTCAATACCGGAGAGGTTTGCGGGGTTGTGCAGCGGACCGAGGGGGAAGCATTCTCTGATGATAGCTTTTGCGTTTTCATCAATGAGAGTGGGAGCGGTAATTTTTTCGCCGCCATGGAGAACGCGATGACCGATAGCATCGATTTCGGAGCGATCTTTGATGACGCCGTGGTCGGGATTGACGAGCTGATCGCAAATAGCCTGTACAGCTTCGACGTGGTTTGCGAGTTTCATTTCCTGTTCAAAAACGAAACCGTCGGGGCGTTTGTAGATGAGGTTGGGTTTGTCAGAGCCGAGGCGTTCGACAAGACCTTTTGCCATAACTTGCTGATTGTCCATCTCGAAGAGGGTGAACTTCATTGATGAACTTCCTGCATTGAGAACCAATACTTTCATTTTATCTCCTTGTTTTTTAAAGTGAAGTTATTTTTTTCTGAAAATGATGCGTGCTTTGGTGAGGTCGTAGGGGGACATTTCCAATGTTACTTCATCACCGGGCAGAATGCGGATGAAATTGAGCCGCATTTTGCCGCTGATGTGAGCGTTTACAGTATGTCCGGTGGGGAGTTCGACCTTGAACATGGTGTTGGG
>JAZSRU010000118.1:0-3489 GCA_045538635.1 Victivallaceae bacterium | reverse complement strand
CTTTGCTTACCATGGAATTATAAAAAATACATTTATTCTTTAGCATTACTTCTGTATGGTTTGTGGTCTGCTTGGTTTATTTTCCTATCTTTTTATTTTATTGTAAAACATAAAAAATAATTTAAATAGGCGTCATTATTGGTATTATTGTGGAGTATTCGCATTAAAGCAGATGGAAAATTACTTAAATTATGCAGATGCGTATTATTCAAGAAATAAAGATGATTTTGCAGAGTACGCATTTTATATTGAATCTCCAAACGAAGGAAATAGTAATTCTATTCAAAATACTTTATTAGTTTTGTCAGGAATATCAATTACTTTACCTGAAGATTTTTCTTGTCATGGATATGATCATATTATAGATAGTTCGTTTTTTCGCAGAAGCAGTGTCGCTGAATAATTATTGTAATAATAAAAATGATTGGATAAATCAAACATGAAGAACTTTTTATTTGCGTTAATTTTTGTATCAGTATTTTTTATGTGCGGATGTGTCAGCCAAACACTGAAATCACAAGATTACAAGGCGATGCTTGATGCATATAAACGACAGAATATGGTCTATGTTGATTCTGTCTTAAATCCCCATTGGCAAGCCAATAATGGGAAAAAACAACACAGAGAATTTGTTAAAAATCTAATTTCATATCATGTGGAAAATGATTTTGTATTTTATTGTGATGCCGTATTGCGGATCGAAAACTGTAAAAACGACAATGCGTCAAAGAGGACAAGAGCAATGGTTTATGCAATTGCTTACGGTATAAATATTAACAGTGGGATTAAAGTTTATCATATATCAACTCTGTTAAAGTTCGATTTGTTTTTTTATCGACAAGGGAATATGGCTATCGACAATTTGGAGTTGATGGATCCTCCGCAATTTCCACTGACTTGCAAACAATGCATTCATAAGATAAAGTTATTCCCAATTCCCCGGTATGACATAAAGCATGTGCCGGAAGCGGCAAAATTTTTCCCTCTGGTAAAACTTAAACAAATAAAATTGATCGAAAAACAGAATGATTTTATTTTGCAAAGCAAATTCTTGTTCCAGATGTTCAATCGGGGAAACGGTTGCCTGCATAAGGATATCAACAGAACAGCGATAGTCCAAACCTCAAAAAATGAATTTGATTTCATCTCTCAACAGGAATACCGCGGAGCTTTTCTAAAGATGCTGTCAAATGCAGAAATTGGTTTTGAAATAAATTTGTTGAAAGTTGGAAATGAAGAACAGGCAAATTAGGAAAAATAAAAATTGGTGCCATTCTATAAAAATTGGTGCCATTCTATGAAATGATATATAAATTAAGGTGTTATAATTTAATTATTCCGTCAGCTAAAGGATATTTATATGATACGACTATTGTTAACTATGATATTTTTATTTCCTCTGTTCCTTACTGCGGAAACAATCATCGTTAAAACAAAAGCTCCGCAGAATAGGAATACGGTGTTTCAGTACCGTGTGCCAGAGGTTATGACAAGAACCGGCGGGAGATGTATCGGGTACTGGTGATTTTCGGCGGCAGGAATACCGATGGCAAAGCCGATGCCTCCGGTCGTATGGGCTGGGGCAAATGGTGTGATGATAACGGAATTTTCCTTGTTGCTCCCGGTTTGAAAAATGATAACTATTGGGAACCGGAAGCGTGGTCAGGCAAGGCTTTGCAGAAAGCATTGCGCCAGTTGGAGCGAAAGTATAACATCTGCACCGGTAAGATCCTCTACTATGGTTATTCTGCCGGAAGTCAGGCAAGCAATCTTTTCGCTGAATGGCGTCCCGGATCCTGCCGGGCATGGGTAAGTCATGCTTGCGGAGTATTTCACAAACGACCGCCGACCTTACAAAACAGAGAAATTGGCGTTCTCTGTTTGTTCTCTGCCGGGGCGATGATTTGCTGTAAATGCTTGCAGTTCTTTGGGTAAAAGTGCGAAATAAAAAAACAGCCATAAAGGACTGGATCGTAGAGAACAAAAAAATGGTCGGGGTTGTTTTAATTGTTCGGAAAATATCTCTCAAGCTCAAACGGTTGCAAGGTAATCAATCATGGTCATCGTTTCGTCAAACTGCGAAAATATCTCTGTTTTTGCCTTTTTATACAGCAGAGAAAATTTTTCTGCTCAAACAAAACGACCGCCGTTCCGAAACAACTGCAAAATGCCCCGAAAAAAGATGCTAAAAAGGCGACTTTTTGAGTAGGCAAGTTTTTGCGGATCGGTTTGTTTTATTTTTCTATTGCCTGCCACATCAATTTATAAAACTTCTCCAATTCCACCATTTCCGGCAATGCGGAATCCGGATAATTCAACTTTATAAAACGGTCAAGTTCTTCCGCAGTGGAAAAATTTTGCACTGATCCGGAAGCGTAAATAAGGCATCCGTAAGGTTTTTCAGTGTTACTTTGCTTAAATGCCACAAAGCATCTTTCAAAATTGGCAGCAATAATATTTTCAAGATATTTACGGTGCTTCTGCGGCGGCAGCCGGTCGGATATTGTTTGACTGACATCATATTGGCTGATAAAAGCATTGTTTTCAGTTATAACGATTTGCCATGGCTTTTTCAAAGGAATACGTTTACCATAATAGTTTTGCCGTTGGGTAAAAAATCCCCGGTCAAAACTTTGGTAAATTTTAATAATCTGATTCCAACGGTCTTTATATAATACCGCTAAATTTTTCCATACCGGCAAGGGGAGCTTTTGCTGAGAAAGCAACTTCAAAAACTCTTTTTCTGAATCAATTTGCTGTACTTTTTGAGTTGTAATATCAAATAGGAAAAAGGCTTTTTTTGACTTGAAAAGCCAATATTTATCATTTTCCGCAAAGGCAGTTATTTCAGAAATCAAAACATCGGTTTTTGCGTCTGCAACCAGGGTTGACGGATCATATTTTTCAAAATGCCCTTGCTCAAAGGAATCTCTAATATGTATTTGATACGGATAATCCAGCGGTATTCGCCACCAATCACGGTAGCCCTGATAAGAATAAAATCCTTCACCGGGGCGTGTTGGAAAATCATCACACCCCGGAAGAAGAATCATTCCAATAAAGATCACAAGGAATAATATTAACTTACTTTTTCCATTCCATACGGATTTCATAATACTGCTCCCAATTTCCGCCATAGCTTGGCAACAGCTTTAATATATATCCGGAACCGGGAATTTTCGATGCTTTTGGAAAATATTTTTCAATTTTTGTTTTAATAACTTCTCCTCGCGGAGCATCTGTGACCAAGTCAAAAATTTCGTAAGAAGTTTTTTCTTTTATCGCATCCGTGCAACTTTTGGGTAATCGTGTGCCGGAATGCCAACCTGATTTGTTGTAAACAGTAAACGTGGCGATTCCATTTCCCAATTTAAAGTTTCTTATGCTATAACCAATATCATAATAAAGATTGTCGTGAAGATTTAGACATCGGGACGGACATTTATCAGGCGTCGCTTCCTGGCAGAAGCATTACAGAACGCGAATAGG
>JAZSRU010000067.1:0-34976 GCA_045538635.1 Victivallaceae bacterium | reverse complement strand
CGTGACTGCACTGCAGTCAAGCTGACAGATGCGCTGACGCGCAAGTTGAGCAGAGTACAGCAGTTTGTACGGAGCATCAGCTCCGCAGATTTTTGTTTGACTGCAGTGCAGTCAGCTGTACTTTTTCTCAAACTTCTCACTATTCTCAATCCTCTCAAACTTCTCATTTTATGCGGCACGCGTTGTTCAGGCAGTTTCACATTACGCGCCAGCGTTCCAACTTCCGATAATCCACTTTATTGGAAGGGAAAAGTCTTTATGAAAATTTTTTATAAGGAAAAGCTGGCATCAGGGCAAAGAAATATTTATTTTTGCGGTGTGAAAATTTATTCGTATATTTCTGCAAAATACCGTAAACAGAAACTTTGGAAAGATAATTTTTGTTATCTCTCAAAGTACAGATATGTTTTAGATGATATTCCGCAGGCAAAAGTGATTGAGGGATATTCTGACTGTGTATGGCAGCTTTGGTTTCAGGGCGAAGATAATGCTCCGGAAATTGTAAAAAAATGTATAAGCAGTGTGAGAAAGTATTGCAGTGAGCATAGCAGAAAATATGTTCTTTTGACAGATGAAAATTTGTTTGATTATGTCGAAGTGCCTGATTTTATGCTTGAAAAATATAAAAATGGTATTTTTTCCAAAACTCATTTTTCGGATTATATACGATTGATACTGTTGTCGCAATACGGGGGGACCTGGGTAGATGCTACTGTATTATTGACAGGTCCTGTGCCGGAAGAAATATTTCAGCAGGATTTTTTTCAATTTAAAACTCTGCCGTGGATAAACCGGCAAAATCAAAAAATTCCAACAGAGGAGCAATTGCATATTATTTCTGAACTTGATCCGCAACACAATGTTTATTTTACCGGATCAAATTGGTTTATGCATGCAAAACCGGGAATTATGCTGATGAATGCAACGAAAAAAATATGGGAGGAATATTGGAAAAATGAGGATAAACTGATTGATTATTTCCTTTTTTATTATATTCTCACATTCGTTATTGTCAACAATAGAGAAGCGGGAAAAATATTCAGTAAATCACTATCGCTTTGGAATGCTGATAAGCTGATGCGTCTTGCCGGTATGATTTCTTGTCCTATGGACGGAAAAAAATTTGCTGTGATAAAAGAATTAGCTCCGATACATAAATTGACATATAAACATGGTGATATTCAGAATGTGAAAGAAACTCTTTGGGATTTTGTGGTTAATCGCTGATAAACTTCAGTTGGTTGGATAGGAAAAAAGATATTATGAGAGATAGTCTGGTGTCTTTCATAATATCTTTATTGTCTTAATCAAGTTCAAATGTAAATTCACTCAAATTGTCATGCTTCCATGCCAGATGGCGGGTGGACGGAGAGATGGCGAATAATGGAGAAAATGTGCGTGCTTTAACAGTTTTTCTGTCCGGCATGAACTCAAGCAGACGGAGCCAGCCGTCACCGCCTGAACCATTGGAGCCGCCGCCGATCATCTGGGTATTGAATGCCATCTGGGCGACGCTTTTGCCGCTTGAATTTTTGTCCATTGCAAAGGCGATACCTTTATCCCATTGGTCAGGTTTGCCAATATGACCGCATACGACCAGACGGATATTTTGGGCAGGAAACACGAGTTTTTGGAAAATCTGTTCGCCGGAATTGCCGCCTTTTTTGCTCAAAGCATATTTTTCCTGTGTCAATCGTTTTGCATTGCTGCCGAGATATGAGTGTGTGAGCAAAATCCCGATGTGGTCTTTGAAATGGGGTTTGTCGGCGATTTTTTTTGCCCATTTTAAATTGGCATCGGTCGGAGCAAATTGCAAACTGATGATCAGAAACTTGCGGTTGTCGGGATGGGGTGCGGTAAATTCATATGCTGCATTTTCCAATGTAGTGATGCCGAATGCATTAGCATCACAGGCAATGAGCTGACGGCGGGTCAGGGGGTTGCGGTCAGTCGGAAAGAAATCCTTGAAGTATGAACGGCGGTTTTCTGCGGAGCGGATGCCGTAATCGTGATTTCCTGTGCAAAGAATATAGGGAAGTTCTCCGTCCAGCCGTTCTGCGGCGCGTGAAAAAGCTTTCCATTGTTCATCGGCGATCAAATCATTCCAGCCGGGTTCAACTGACGGCAGATCATTGCGGTTGGTAAGATCCCCGGTGAAAAGCACCTGTTCGATTTTCATCGGTGCGCGGTTGGTCACTATCCACGACAGCATGATTTCCAGAATGCCGTAGTTGCGTTTGAGTTTGATGTAATTTTGCACATCAGGCATGACGATCATGGTCCATGATTCGGGATTTTCAAGTGCGGGCGGAGTGTATTGTGCAGTATTGCCTGAAGCAGCATGGGGAGTTGCTGAAACGCATGAACAGAGAGAGAAAAACATCATTATTGCAATAACGAAGCGTACCATCATATTTCCTTTCTTTTTGATGTTGTATTTTGATAATTTTACTTATAGCATTTTTTTTAAAAAAAGCAAGTATTTTCACATTAATGCTGTTCTTTTTTGCGAATAATAATTGAAAAAAAATTTTTTTCGTGTATATTAATTGGTTATAATTAAAAGTCATTTTGTAAATTTATACAGAGGTTGTCTATGAACAGTATGATGACAATTGAAGAGGTCGCAAAATTTTTGAAAGTATCTGCGCGTACTGTCGAAGATTGGGCGAATAACGGAGAACTTGCAGGTGCAAAACTTGAGGATTCATGGCGTTTCCGCCGTTCTGATGTGGATAAATTTTTCAAGTCAAAAATGGTTGCAGTCCCGCATAAAGATGTTTCTGATCTCAAACTTGATACTTTGCTGGTAAAAGAACGCATTGTCATTCTGGAGAAAAGTTCCAAAAAAGAACTGTTTGATTCAATGATAAATATTTTGTCAGCAACACCTTATGTTAAAAATGCTTCCGAACTTCACAATGCGATATATGAGCGTGAGGAATTGATGAGTACCGGTATCGGTCTGAATCTCGGAATCCCGCATGTGCGTATCAAATCAGTCAAGGATATGGCGGTTGCTCTGGCATTGGTAAAAGATGGAATTGAGGATTATGAATCATTGGATTCTGAACCGGTTAAACTGGTTTTCATGATCATTGCCCGCGAAGATCAGCATGCACAGCACTTGAAATTTCTGTCACAGTTGAGCTCAGTATTGAAAAATGATGATTTCCGCAATGCGCTTTTGAATTGCGGAAATGCGGATGAACTCTATGCATTGCTGTGCGGAGGAGTCTGTTGAAATGGGAAATAATATTCTTGTCATTCTCGGCTTGGCTGTTTTCTGCGGCATGATCGGTGCATTGATTTTTCAGCGGCTTAAATTTCCGCAGGTCGTAGGCAATATTATCATCGGTCTGCTGCTGGGCGAAAGTGTTTTCGGCTTGATTTCACAGCAGGACATTGCCAATTTGCAGACATTCAATATGTTTGCTCTGGGAATCATTGGTTTTCTGGTCGGCGGCGAGTTGAAAATAGAAACTTTCAAAAAATACGCCAAACAGTTTGTTTCCATTCTCTGTTTTGAGGGAATGTTCTGTTTTTTCATGGTTGGCATTGCGACAGGATTGCTTGTTTATGCAATCTGTCATCAGGTAATCCCGTCATTGGCGGTCGGACTGGTTTTCGGTGCGATTTCATCAGCAACCGACCCTGCGTCAACAATTGATGTCATCTGGGAATATCGCGCCAAAGGTATCATGACTACTGCGATTATCGCGGTTGTTGCATTGGACGATGCATTGGCGATGACTTTGTGGGGTATCAGTACGGGAATTTTGCAGATATTCGGTTCGGGAAATGTTTCCGACTCGATAATGCATGAACTTCTGATGGTGTTGGTGCATATTTTCGGTTCATTGATAGTTGGAGCTGTTTTTGCCGGAATATTGACATTGTTTTTCCGTTTTCTGCATCAGATTGAGCGTGCGGCGGCGATTTCAGTCGGCGTAATATTGTTGATTATCGGTTGTGCGGTCTGGCTGCATCTGGATGTGATATTGGCATCAATGACTGCCGGATTTGTGCTTGCCAATGTGGTTCCGCGCCGCAGTGAACAGCTTTTCAAACTTTTGCGCAATTTTTCAATTCCGATTTATGTTATGTTTTTTGTTCTGGTCGGAGCGCGTTTATCGCTTGGCAAAATGCCGCTCTGGCTGTGGGGGATTGTATTTTTGTATGTATTCTTCCGCAGTCTGGGCAAGGTTTCAGGTTCGTATGTCGGAGGCAAAGTTGCCGGCAGCCCTGCTTCTGTACGCAAATATCTCGGATATGGTATTTTTGCCCAGGGTGGTGTTGCCATCGGTCTGGCGATCATTGCCTCGGAGAAACTGCGCGGTGTGAAAGTTGCGGATAATGTTGATCTGACTATGGGTGATATGGTGGTTTTTGTTGTTACTACAACGACATTGATATTGCAGATATGCGGTCCTGCCATGGTTAAATTCGCGCTCAAGCGTTCAGGTGAGGCTGGCAAGAATATCACCGAAGATGATGTTATTGCCACAATGCATGTCATGGATGTTATCGATGATAAGCTTATCACTATCGAACAGAAAGCGCCGGTAGCCAAGGCAGTTGAATATTTCAGCTCCAATGATGCGCTGTTTTATCCGGTTCTGGACAAGGACAAACATATTTGTGGTATTCTTACCTTTGAGTCATTGAAAGATATCATGGGCGATCGTGATTCATGGCAATGGCTGCTGGTGGCGGATGTTATGCTGCCGGTAGTTGACTCAACTACACCGAATGAATCATTAAAGAGTGTTTATGATAAAATGCTTCAGCTCAAAATCGACCAGATGCCGGTTTTGGATAATTCAAATTCCAGAAAAGTTCTCGGTATGCTGGATGTCCGTAATATCCGGCAGAAAGTTCATGCAGAACTGCTTCGGCAGTCAAATTGAATTTACAGAAATAAAAATGGATGTTTCACGCAAAAAACTGATTATTTTTTATGCCGGTGTACTGTTGATGTTCATGACCAGCATGAATAAGGTTCTGGTGCCGAATGCTGTTTTTGATGAATTGCAGAATGAATTCGGTATTTCCGGCAAAATGCTCGCCGCTATGGGGGCGGGTTTCATGTACACCTATGCAATCAGTCAGCTGGCGCTGGGATTGTTGTCATCAAAATTTGGCGGAGTTAGAATATTGCTTTTCGGGGCGGCAGTTTTTGCGGCGGGGAGCGTAATATTTCCGTTTTTGAGTTCTGCAGAATTGATGGTTGCGACCCGGACTTTGACCGGCTTGGGGGCAGGAACGGTCTTTATCGGACTTGCCAAACTGATGGCTGATCTTTTTGAGAAAAATTTTTCCTTTGTTCTGGGCGCGGTATTATTTTTTACTTATTTCGGACCTGTTACCGGCAATCTGCCGATGGTCTCACTGGTTAAAGCGACTTCGTGGCGCACGGCAATGGCTGTTCCGGCAGTTATATCCGTAATGATATTGCTTACGATGATTATTTTCATGAAAGGAACTTTGAAACCGGTTGTAAAAGGTGATGCATGGAGTCCTTTATTTGTCTTGTGCAGAAACCGTAATTCATGGCTGATATTTGTTGCAAGTTCTGTTGTTTTCGGCTCTTATTACCTGATTTCAACAACTGCCGGAAATAAAATCCTGACCGATATCGGCAAATTGCCGCCGTTGGTCGCATCGACTGCGGTAACGGTTTTTGCAGTGATCGTGGCGGTCAATAATATTTTCGGCAATTTTGTATTGAAACTGATGAAAAACCGCCGTAAAGTCATGATGTTTTGTGCCGGATTGAGTCATTTTGCCGGTACAGTTATCTGTACATTGGCATTTTTTATGAATTGGCATGTTGCATTCATTATCTGTGGATTTGTTTTGATTGCGATTCCTGCCGGACTTTTTTCGATTTATTGTACTGTCATAAAGGAACTGCATCCTGCGGAATACACCGGACTTGCGATCGCAATTCTGAATTTTTTTGCATTCGTAGCGATTGCCGGATATGGAAACATTGCCGGAGCGGTTTTTTCCCGGTTTGAGAATGGAGCGATCAGCGGAGCGGTCAAATATCCGCCGGAAGCATACGGAATCATTTTCGGAATTTTTGCAGTTCTGGCATTTTGCGGTTTTGTATGCGCATTGCTGCTGCCGGAAACATATAAGAATAGGCGCTGTACTAAACATTGATTGATAATTTGAAAAAATTAAGGGGTTTGGGGTATAGCTTTTTTGCGTAAGAAAAAAAGCGGTAATACCCCAACTGTGGCTAATCCGGCGGAAGATTTGATTTGTCACTCCTTGAAAAAGAGGAGGGACAAAACGAACATTCCGCCGAAAAATAGCCTGACACCACACAGCCGCTGACACTATCGCGCCAGCGTTACAAAATGGGGATGGATATCCCCCGCCGGGGTTGCAAGGGGGCGGCGCAAGCCCCCTTGCAATAAAAAATCAGTCTACTTTTAGTACACAGCCCAAGAATAAAACAGTTGCTGAAGAATGTTAATTTTTGATATCTGACAGTTTGAAATCCGGTTCCGGCAATGGGTTGTCTGCAAGGAACAGAGTAATCAATTTTTTTGCATTTTCAACGATATTTTCGCGGGCATCGAGCCAATGGATCGGAAAATTTTCCCGTTCGATTTTACGGAAGAAAATATCCTGCCGTTTGGCGAACTGCCGTATTTTATTCAAAAGTTCCGTGCGCATCTCGTTTTCAGTACATTTTCCCTGCAGAAAGCGGGATATTTCGCGATATTCGAGTCCGAACCGTTCAAGTTTTTCCCAGGAAACATTTTCCTGTTCGTGAATTTGTTTGATTTCATCAATCATGCCGCAGTCAAAGCGGATGTCCAGACGGCGGAGAATGTTTACACGCACCTGTTCGCGCGGAAAATAAACTCCGAGAGTCATAATATCAAAATCCGGCCACGGCGGCAGTGCCGGCACGGCGGAATGAGCTGAATTTTTCATTGCGCTTTCTATTTTTCGCTTTATCCGCAGCGGGTTGCGGCGGTCATCAGCATTGAGTTCTGCCCATGCAGAGGGAAATTCTGAAGAAATAAGATTGGCAAGTTCGTCAAGAGATAATTTATCCAATTCGTTACGGAGTTCCATGTCCGGTTCGTAAAATTCAAGAGTGCGCCTTTTCAGCAGACTTTCGAGATAAAGAGCTGTGCCGCCGCAGAGAAAAACAGTTTTGTTTCTGCTGCTGATGTCAATGATGGCATCCTGAATCATTTTGAGTACCTGTGCCAGATCAACGGTTTCGTTCGGGTGGGCAATGTCAATAAGGTGATACGGGACACCGGCATATTCTTCGATGTCTTTGCCGCTGCCGATATCCATGAAGCGGTAAAGCTGGCGTGAATCAAGGCTGATTATCTCGCCGTTGAAAAATTGTGCCAGTTTGACCGCCAATGCGGTTTTGCCGGTGGCGGTCGGACCGGTGACTGCAATAAGTTTGATATTTTTTTTCATAAAATTTTGAATAATTTTTGCATTTGAAAAGATTCCGTTATATATTATAACGGTGAATTATCATTTTGCAATTCAAAAAGTCATAAAATGACGTGAAATATGGAAAAATTTATGGAAAGACAACAGACAATCGCCAAAAAGGTTTCTATCAACGGGATCGCGCTTCATACCGGAGTGCGCGCCACATTGACATTGAATCCTGCTCCCGAAAATACGGGAATCATTTTCCGCCGCATCGATCTGGCGGGCAAACCTGAGGTGCGTGCATTGGCTTCAAATGTAGTCGATGCCCGCAGGGGGACTACTATCGGCAATGAAAAATGTGCAGTTTACACGATCGAACACATCATGTCCGCATTGCATGTTTTCGGTGTTGACAACTGTATCGTGGATATGGACGGCACTGAACCTCCGATCCTTGACGGCAGTGCAAACGGATTTTTCAATATGATCAAAGAGGCAACTGTGGTTGAACAGGATGCAGAAGCTCTTTATTATGAAGTGAAAGTGCCGTTTTATGTCCGCCATGAAGATACTCATATCGGGATTTTTCCCGGAGATAAACTGCATGTTGCATGTACTGCATCTTTTGCCGGATGTCCGTTTGACCCGCAGTATTTTTCGCTGGATGTGGATCAGGAAAGCTATGAAAAAGAGATCGCCGGAGCTCGTACTTTTGTCAATTACTCCGATCTGCATCAGCTTATAGGGATGGGCTTGTGCAAAGGCGGCAGTCTGGATGCAGCGGCAATTCTGCACAATGGAGCCATAATCTGCAAAGATGAACTCCGTTTCCAGAATGAGATCGTCAGACACAAAATACTTGACCTCATCGGAGATCTCTATCTTTGCGGACGCCGTGTCAAAGCAGATGTCATCGCTATCAAACCCGGACATTTTTTCAATGTCAAACTCGCCAATATGATGCAAATGCAATTAAAAGAACAAAATTAACATAAAAACAGGAGCTTATTATGAGTAAAGTATTGAATATCAAAGAAATCCGACAACTTCTCCCGTATCGCTATCCCATGCTGATGCTCGATCGAGTCTGTCTGGAAAATGAAAGCCGCGCCATCGCAGTCAAAAATGTTACTATGAATGAGCTTTTCTTTCAGGGACATTTTCCGGTGCAGCCGATCATGCCCGGCGTTCTGCAGGTAGAAACTATGAAACAGCTTGCTGAACTTCTGGTCGTTGAGAGTCTGACTCCTGTCAAATCACAGAATATTTACATGCGCAAGGTGGAAAAAGTTAAATTCCGCAACCCCGTTACTCCCGGCGACCGTATTTTGGTTGAGGCTGATCTTGTTTCCGTTGAAACATCAGAAGCTGTTGTTAAATGCCGTACATCAAATAAAAACGGCGTTACCTGTGAGGCAACTGTCACTCTCGCTATCCGTCAGAAAATCATGCCCAATACCATGCCGAAACTGTTTACAGAATATGATAAATGCGCTGAAACTTTGATGGATACCCAGAAAATACAGGCTCTGATTCCGCACCGTTATCCGTTCCTGCTGGTTGATAATGTTGTCAAAGTGGAAGATAACAGCAAATTGATCGCAATCAAAAATCTTTCAATCAATGAGGAGATTTTCCAGGGCTGTCCCGATGATTATGTGGTTATGCCGGAGTCAATCCTCTGTGAAATCATGGCACAGGCAGGATGTGCATTTGTTCTGTCCCGTCCGGAAAATGCCGGTAAACTCGGTTATTTCATGACTATTGACAAGGCAGAATCTTTTGCTCCTGTTTATCCCGGCGATCAACTTATTTGCGAGCTCAGCCTGCCCACCGGCAAAAGCTCACGCTTCGGCAAAGGTCATGGCGTGATGAAGGTTGAAGACAAGGTCGTTTTTGAGATTGATCTGATGTTTGCAATTGTCGATCCGGAGAAATAAGCGTAGATGAAACTGCTTTTTATCGGTGATATTGTCGGCAGCGGAGGTCGCAGGGCGGTTTGCGAACTCGTGCCTGAATTGCGCCGCGAATTAGGTGCATCTTTCGTCATTGCCAATGCAGAAAATTGTGCCGCAGGCAACGGTATGACTAAACGCTGTCTGGCTGAAATGTCGGATGTCGTGGATGTTTTCACCGGCGGGGATCATATTTGGGATCAGAAAGGTTTTGATGTCGATATTGATTCTGTTCCGAATATAATCCGGCCTGCCAATCTGGGCAGAAAACAACCGGGCAGAGGTTATGGAGTTTTCCGTAATCCTGCCGGCGGCGAGATCGCAGTAATTAATCTTCTGGGTAAGGTTTTTATGCGGGATTCTGCATATTGTCCATTTGAAACAGTGGACAATATTCTCAATTCTCTGCCGCCGTCAGTAAAAACTGTGTTTGTGGATTTTCATGCAGAGGCAACCAGTGAAAAAATTGCCATGAGTTATTTCCTTGACGGCAGGGTTACTGCAGTTGTCGGAACTCATACTCATGTGCAGACCAATGATGCACTGGTGCGTCCGGGTGGATGTGCTTTTATGGCTGATGCCGGTATGACCGGTGCCGATACTTCCGTTCTCGGTCGGGCCGTGGAAGATGTCGTTTTCAAATTTACTGTCGGTATGCCGAACCGGTTGACCGTGGTGGAAACAGGATGCATCAGACTTGACGGCGCGCTGGTAACTTATGATTATAATACCGGCAAGGCTTCCGCGATTGAACCTGTATGCAGAAAAATTGAAATAAAATAAGGAATAACAAAATGGAAAATTGCATTTTTTGTAAAATTATTGCGGGCGAGATCCCTTCCGCCAAAGTTTATGAAGATGAACTCGTTTATGCATTTCTTGATATTTCTCCGATCAACAAGGGCCATGTCCTCGTGATCCCAAAGGAACATCATGAATCCGTTGCCGCTGTTGATGAAGCAACCGCAGGCAGAATGATGAAGATCGGCAGCCGTATCGGTATCGCTCTCAAGCGTGAACTTGAAGCTGATGCATATAATCTGCATCTCGCGGATGGTACAGCCGCAGGTCAGGTGGTCATGCATGCTCATCTGCACATTGTGCCACGCTGGATAGAGGATGGTTTTCATTGGAACTGGCGTCAGCTCTCTTATGCAGACGGAGAAATGGCTGAAATCGTCGGAAAACTGGCCCAGAGAATTGCAAAAAAATCGGAATGATTTTATTATGAAGCGGTACATAAGAATTTTTGCAGTATTGATAATGGTAGTTTGTGCGGCGTTTTTCTGCGGCTGTTCAGGTTCTGCCAATGATGTCAATACTCTGCTGCAAATGGCTGTCAAAGAGGCGCAGAACGGAAAAAACAGCAATGCTTTGATGCTTGCCAAAGATGCCTGCATCGTCAGCCCGGACAATGTTGAAGCATTGTTGATGCGCGCATTGATGGCGGAGCGCTGCAACGATAAAACTCTGGCACTGGATTCTGCATTGCAGGCGTTCCGTCTGGCATCAAATAATTTCAATGTGCTTTATACTCTCGGCAGACTTTACAGTTACAACAAAGATACTGCGGCAGAGGCGGTCGGCTATCTCACCAAAGCTCATGCACTTAAAGAGGATGATGTCAATACATTGATATTGCTTGCCAACCTTTCAGTGGCTTTGAAATCGGACAAGGCATTGGGATATCTCCGCAAGATCGAATCACTTGACAGTTCTGTACTTGATACATTCGAGGGCAAGACAATGCTGGGACATGCTTATGCTTTGCGGGGGGACAAACGCAATGCGACTATTAATTTCGGTCTTGCCGACAAATATGCAAAAACAGTTTTGAGCAATTATAATTATGCGGTCGCTATTGACTGCCTTTATAACAAGCCTGCGTTGGCTGTATCCAAATATCAGAAGTTTCTCAAGCAGAGTGCCGCAGACCCGGCATGGGCCTCAATCCGAAAAGATGTTGAAAAACGCATGAGCAAAAATAAGAAAAACAGCAGCCGCCGTTCACGGTAAAAAAACAGGATTTTATAATGAATCGTGCCATTCCTGATGATATTATTGAGGAGATCCGTTCAAGAATAAATATTGTTGAACTGCTCTCCTCGTATGTCCATTTGAAACGCGGCGGCAATGGCGTTTACAAAGCGCTCTGTCCGTTTCATCAGGAGAAAACACCGTCTTTTACAGTAAATGAAAACCGTCAGAGTTATCATTGTTTCGGCTGCGGCAAGGGGGGAGATATTTTCCGTTTTGTCATGGAGCGTGAAAATGTCGACTTCCCGAATGCGGTGCATCTGCTTGCTTCGCGCTGCGGCGTTATCATTCCGGAAAAAGTTACCTATGATGCGGGGAACAAAAATTCCCGTGAACGCGCTGATGAACGCGAAAGATTGTACCGCTTGAGCGAAGAATTTGCACAATTTTTTGAAAAATCACTCTTTTCTCCATGCGGCAGACATGCGTTGGAATATTTGCATGAACGCGGTATCCCCGATGATGTCATCCGTAAATTCCGTATCGGATATTCGCCGGACGAGTGGGATGCAGCAGTAAAATTTGCCCGTTCAAAAGGTTATACCGATGATGAAATGGTCGCTACCGGAACCGTCCGCCGCAATGATGAGCGCAGAACTCTCTATGACCATTTCAAGGGCAGATTGACATTTTCCATCTGGAATGAAACCGGGAAAGTTGTTGGTTTCAGCGCGCGAACGCTTGAAAAAGATGCACCGGTCGCCAAATATGTCAATACTCCTGAAACTCCGATTTTCAAAAAGGGGAATTTATTGTATGCTTTGCCGATAGCACGGCCGGAGATGAGAAATCAGAATATGGCGATTTTGTGTGAAGGACAGCTGGATGTGATCGCCATGCATCGTGCATCATTCGGTTGTGCAGTTGCTCCGCAGGGAACCGGATTTACTGTGGAACAGGCGCGGATATTGAAGCGCAGTACGCAGAAGATCATGCTTGGCTTTGACTCGGATAATGCAGGGCAGAAGGCGATTTTGCGGGCGATAGAACTTATTCTGCCGCTGGATATGGAGATTTCCGTTATCCGTTTCCCCGGCGGCAAGGACCCGGATGAACTTTTTAAAAAAGAGGGTGCGCAGGCGATTGCCGATGCGGTACACAATGCAGAGGATTGGCTGGTATTTTTTGAGCGTGTTATGCGTGCAAAATATGATTTTGAGTCGGTCAACGGCAGAAGCCAGGCGGCGGCGGAATATCTTAATCTGGTCAAACTTGTGGAAAATGCCATGACCCGCGAACTTTATATGCATAAAGGTGCAGAGATGTTCCGCTTGAGCCGTGAGGCAATGCAGACTGAACTTGACCGGTTGAACCGTTTTGAGGAACGGCGTGTCAGAGGTACTGCCGTCGATGAGGCAAAGATGCAGCAGCGGAAACAAACTATCGCCCAATTGCCTGCCAATGTCAATGAATCTTTATTGCTTCTGCTGGAAACTGCTTTAAATTTTGAAGATAAAGCGCGTATGATGGCAGAATGTCTGCCGCAGGATCTGTTGAATGATTCAGGATTGGTCGGCAAAGCGCTCGGATTGGTTATCAATGAGGCGTTGTATGGCGATCACAGCAATTCGTATAAACTTCTGGCAGATCTTTTGCTTGAGCAGGAATGTGCCGAAATAAGTCAGCTCTGCGTGAAAGATTCGGAAATTTCAGAAAATGATGTTGATAAAATTACAAATGACTGTATTTTATCAGTAAAACAATTTTATATAAAACGAAAACAACAGCAGCTCACAGATGCAATGCGGAATGAATCCGATCCCGCCAGACGCATGGAACTGCTTAAACAATTAATAGAATCAGATAAAGAAAAGAAATAAAATGAAAAGTATCCTTTTTCTCGCAGACGGAATGGCAGATGAGCCATTGGCAGAATTGAACGGTAAAACTCCGCTGGAATATGCAAATACTCCGGCAATGGATTCTATTGCCCGCAAGGGTGCAAGCGGTTTTTTCCGTACCTTGCCCGACGGCTTGCCTACCTCAAGTGATGTTGCAAATATGTCTGTTATGGGTATGCTGCCGGAAAAAAATTATCCCGGACGCGGTCCTATTGAGGCTGTCAGTCAGAAAATTGAACTCGGTCCTGATGATGTCGCATGGCGCTGCAATATCATTACATGCAGTGATGAGGGCGAAATTCTGGATTATTCTGCCGGACATATCGATAATGAAGTCAGCTCACAGATCATTGCCGATCTGCAGAAAGAATTCGGGTCCGATAAAGTAACTTTTTATCCCGGTGTCAGTTACAGAAATCTGCTGGTGCTTCATGGTAAGGAATTCAGCAAAAATGTCGATTATGCCAAACCCGACTCTTCTCATGGTATGAATGAAAAAGATATTCAGCTCAAACCGCTGTCAAAGGATGCAGAATATACCGTTGAATTTCTCCTCGACCTCTATGAAAAAGCACGCGTCTTCCTTGAAAAACATCCGTTGAATCAGGGCAAGGCAAGTCCTGCCAACCGTATTTGGCCGTGGAGTCCCGGTTACAAACCGGCTTTCCCGCTTTTTGCCGACAAATACGGACGCAAGGGCGCGGTTATTTCCGCCGTTGATGTCATCAAAGGTATCGGTATCTGTTCCAAAATGCAGGTCATTGAAGTAGAGGGCGCAACCGGGTTCATTGATACAAATTATGAAAATAAAGCCGATGCCGCAGTCGAGGCATTGAAAGACAATGATTTTGTTTATGTCCATGTCGAGGGTATTGATGAAGTTTCACACCTCGGTGATCTCAAACTCAAATTGCAGGCAATCGAGGAATTTGATGCGCGTCTGGTCAGCCGCGTAATGAAAAAACTTGAAGGGCAGGATGTCCGTTTTATGATATTGCCGGATCATCCCGTACCTGTTTTGAAGCGTCTGCATACGACAGATCCTGTACCTTTTGCAGTCTGCGGTCCCGGTATTGAAGCTGACGAAGTTGAAGTTTACTCTGAAAGCGCAGCCGTTGACGGGCGTATCGGTTTGCTTGAAAGAGATGATTTAATGTACTTACTTTTCAAGGATTGAGATGAGCAGAGTCAAAAACAATCAGTCTGAAAATAATACGCAGGAACCGCAGTTCAAAATCCGGTACATTTTGTGTTTTGTGCTGTCGGTATTGTTCATGCTGTCAATAGTGTCATATTCGCCGGAAGATTTCAGCGTTGACAAATATATCCGCAATTATATCGGCGAAATCGGAGCAGGGATTTCTCTTGTCATGTTCAATCTGGTCGGTTTGGCAAGTTATGTCATGGTAATATTGATCATGCTCTGGGGGGTGCGCCAGTTGATGTGGAAGATACCGTGGGAGAGAAAGTATTACTGGCTTGGAATATTTTTTCTGGTATTCGGCTCGTCGATGCTTTTTGCGATTACCCCTGAACCGTTTGCAGAAATTACTGAAACTCTTGGGCTGGGGCGCAGAGGTACTGCGGCACAGGCGATCCCCGGCGGTATGATAGGACGCTTCCTTGCCGGACCGGCAGTTGATATCAATCCGCCTGTCGGGGCGGGAGTTCTGCGCAAATATATCGGTTATGTCGGAACATCCATTGTCGGATATTTGTTCCTGCTTGGCGGCATATTGATTGTTTATCTTTCTGATTGGCACAAAATTGTCGTTATGCTGATTAGAAGGACTGCGCAGGAAAAATCTGAAAGCGGAACTAAAAATTCAGCCGTCCGTGATGCTTTGCGCGCTATGAAAGAACGCTATGATGAAAGCATTCAGCAGCGTGCAGAAAATAAACGCGAAGCCGATCGCTTGCGTGCAGAAACTGCCGAAGCCGCCGCACTTGAGGAAAAAATGCGCGAAGAAAAAGCCAAAGAAGCTCAAGCCGCCGCTATTCAGCAGACCTTGCTGCAGGATGATGAGGTGGAAGAGAAAATTTCTGCCGTAAAATCTGCCGCACTCAACAGCGCAGACCCCGAAATAAATATTTCCGTTAAAGGCGAAAAAGGCAAAAAATCCATCTTTACAACCGCTTATGTCTGCCCCAATATCAATATGTTGAGCAAAGGTGATGACGACGGCGGCGAAGATATCAATGATATCAATACCAAAAAAGCTATTCTGCAATCAACTTTGGACAGTTTTAAAGTTGACGGCAGAGTTACTGACCATATTACCGGACCGCGGGTCACAAGATATGAAATCTCTCTTGCCCCCGGTGTCAAGGTCGATAAAATTACCAGTTTGTCGGATAATATCAAAATGAATCTTGCTGCAACAAGCATCCGTGTCCTCGCTCCCATCCCCGGCAAAAACGCCGTCGGTGTCGAAGCTCCCAATGCAAAAAGTTCCGCAGTTCATGCCCGCTCCATCATGGAATCTGCCGCATGGCTCAACAGCGAGGCGGAAATGCCGGTCATCCTCGGCAAAGATGTTGCCGGTAAACCGATCATTCTTGACCTTGCCAAAGCTCCGCACCTTTTGATCGCGGGGCAGACCGGTTCAGGTAAAAGTGTATGTATGAATACGCTTATTATGAGTTTGCTGTTTAAATTTTCACCGGATGATTTGCGCTTGATAATGGTTGACCCCAAAGTTGTCGAACTTAAAGATTATGAAAATATACCGCATTTGATAACCCCCGTTCTCAACGATTCACAGAAAGTGCCGCTGGCTCTCCGCTGGGCAGTGAATGAAATGGAACGCCGTTACCGTCTGCTGGCAGATGCCGGAGTCAAGAGTATGAAGGCTTTTAATAAACGCCATATTGCAGATGGCGAAGTTGACCGCAACGGTGAGCCGATGCCCGCCAAGCTGCCGCTTCTGGTCATTATCATCGACGAACTTGCTGATTTGATGCTGACGGAAGCAAAAATCGAGGTTGAAACCTCTATCAACAAAATTGCAGCCAAGGCGCGTGCCGCAGGCATGCATATTGTCGTTGCCACGCAGCGTCCGTCAACAAATATCATTACCGGTGTCATCAAAGCTAACTTGCCGACCAGAATTGCGTTCAAAGTCGGTTCCGGCGTGGACAGCCGCGTTATTCTCGATCGCAGCGGTGCAGATAAACTGCTCGGCAAGGGCGATATGCTTTTCTTGCCGCCCGGGGCATCAGAGCTTGAACGCGTTCAGGGGGCAATGATTCAGGATGAAGATATCAAAAAAGTTGTCAGTTTTATTGCCATGCAGCGTCCGCAGGATTTCAATGAATCCATACTCGTTGATGAGGAAGCCGAAATGGCGGCGGAGGATGAAATGGCGTCCGCTTCAAAACGCGGCGGCGAATCCCGCAGTGAACTTGATGATGTCATGGATGACATCCTTTCGCAGGAATACGCGCCTATGGTGCAGAAATATTCACAGCCCGGAGATGATAAACTTACTTTGAAAGCGCTGGAGGTCATTTTTTCCAGCCGTCAGGCAAGTACCAGTTATCTCCAGCGCAGATTGGGGATCGGCTACAACCGCGCCGCCAATCTGATAGAGTTGTTTGAAGAGCGCGGTATTATCGGGCCTCAAAGCACCGGCGGTAACAAACGGCAGATACTTGTTTTTGATGAAATAGACGGAGTTTGATTATGACAGATGATCTTTTTGAGGATTTTGATTTGAAATCGTCTGCTGACAGCAAAAAAGATGAAGTTGTCAGCAATGAAGCGGCGGAAATAAATTCGCAGGATATGCATCCTGATATTTTTTCTGCAGAAGATGAGGCGGAGAACACAGATTTGACCGATGATGAAATCCGTTATCTGGCTGATAAAATTGAAGAAAATACTGCTCCGGTACAGCAGAACACTTTTACTGCAGTTGAAACTGCGAAAGAACCTGAACCGGAGATTGTTGTGCGCACGATAGACAAAGTCCGCCGTCCGGATATCGCGCTGGATTATGATAATTTCGGCATCACACTCCGGCGTTTGCGTGAGGAATCATGTTTGAGCATATGCGATCTTGCGGCTGAATTGAGGATCAAGGAAAGTTTTCTGACAGCATTGGAAAATGAAGATTACGATTCATTGCCGCCGGAAGTTTATATTGTGGCATACATTCGCCGGCTGGGAGCGATTTATCATCTGACAGACAGCGAAATCGTTGCTCTTTCTGCCAAAGTACGCGCGCGGATGGAAGTTGAATTGCCGGAAGATATGGACAAAGTGGTTGCCATTTATGAGCCGAGCGAGGAAAATGTGAATAAACTCCGTCATATTTATATGTTTTTTGCAGCGGTATTGGCGGCAGCATTGATTTTGATCGCAGTTGGTATTTATTTCTTTGTCATCAGCAAAAAAGACGACAGAAAAGTTGTTCCCAATATTACTCCGGTTGAACATTTTTCATCAGATGCATTGATAAAACTGCAGCCTGAAGTGAAGCTGGATGCACCGGTTTTGAAAATAACCAGGTGATGTAAAATGAAAAAAAACCGGATTCTTTGGCGTTTATTCTGGAATTTTGTCAAAATTTCATCCGTCAGCATCGGCGGCGGTTTGACTATGATCCCCCTGATTGAAAAGTATTTTACCGCTCCAAATGGAGATTTGACTCATGAAGATATTGTTGATACTGTGGCTTTCGGGCAATCAATGCCGGGGATCATTGCAGTCAATATGTCCGGTTATATCGGGATGCGTCTGGCGGGGATAGCCGGGGCGGTTGCAGCTTCGGTGGGAGTGGTAATTGTTCCGTTTATGATGATTTTGCTGATTGCTTCGGTAATGACCTGTCTGCAGGGGCCGGCAATGGATGCCGCATTTGCCGGAGTGCGTGCGGGGGTTTCGGCATTGATTCTCAATTCTGCTATAAAAATGAGTCGTACTGTATGTAAAAATAAACTGGCAATTGCTTTGACAGTAATATCATTTGTGCTTTTGATATTTACCGGAGTTGATTTGATTTATGTGATTATTTCCGGTGGTGTAGTTGGTGCATTGAGTGTATTTATTGCGGCGTGGAATGTACGCAAAAAGGAGTCTGAGTGATGAATCCATTGCAATTATTTCTGCTTTTTGCCAAAATCGCTGTGCTGACTTTCGGTGGCGGTTATGCGATGATTCCGCTTTTTCAGTATGAACTTGTGGAGCGTACTGCACTTATAGAAAGCAATGAATTTGCCAATCTTATTGCGTTGGCACAGGTGACTCCGGGACCTATCGGATTGAATGCTGCGACTTATATCGGTTATCAGCAGGCGGGTTTTCCGGGTTCTCTGTGTGCGACAATCGGGGTTGTCATGCCGTCGCTCATATTGATAATCCTGCTGGTGTATTCATTGAACAAAATCCGTGATAACAAATATTTCACCGGAGTTATAGACGGTATCCGTGCGGTGACTTTGGGATTGATTTTTTCAGCGGTGATATTTTTTGCCAATACATCGGTGTTCAAAGCTCCGCTGTCAGTATTGTGGAGCGGCGAGGCGGACAAGTTCGGACTTTCATGGTCAGGATTGATTATTTTTATATTGGTATTCGTACTGCAGAGATACACTAAATTAACTGTCCTGATGCTGATGATGATATCTGCAGTTCTGGGGTTCGGAATGTCTTATATCCCATGGTAAATTATTTGATACAAAAACTTGTAAATTTCTTGCCTTTTTATTTTTCAGGTGTATATTATCAAAGGTATATTTTTGTATATTAATATTAACGCTCCGTGCAGAAAAGTTGTTTTGTTATGGTTAATACCAATAATGTCAATATTGCCAGCAGAAGTGTGCTGTCCTCGCCGGGACAGATACGCTCTGAACTGCCGTTGTCAATAGAGGCGGCAATCAAAGTTGCCCGCAGCCGCGAAGAAATATGCAATATTCTTGACGGCAAAAGCAATAAATTGATGATGATTGTCGGACCGTGTTCAATTCATGATCCTGAAGCCGCACTCGAATATGCCGGTAAATTGAAAAAACTTGCAGATAAAGTCAGTGACCGTATTTATACGATCATGCGTGTTTATTTTGAAAAACCGCGTACCACTCTCGGATGGAAGGGATTGATAAACGACCCCGATATCAATGGTTCTTATAATATTGATAAAGGACTTTTTATGGCGCGCAATCTGCTGCTCCAGATCATTGATATAGGTTTGCCCGCCGCAACTGAAATGCTCGATCCGATAATTGCACAATACCTTGCAGATGCTGTCAGCTGGGCGGCAATCGGTGCCAGAACGACAGAAGCTCAAACGCATCGTCAGCTGGGAAGCGGTCTTTCCATGCCGGTCGGTTTTAAAAATGCAACCGACGGTTCATTTCAGATCGCGATAGATGCTGTTGCCACAGCCAGAAGCTGTCATAATTTTATCGGTATCATGGAGGATGGTCATGTCGGAGTTTTCCGTACCAAGGGAAATGAATATGGACATATTGTTCTGCGCGGAGGACCGCAGCCGAATTATGAGGCGGAGCATATTGCTTTTCTCCGTGTCGCGTTGAAAAAAGCCGGACTCAAACCCATGATCGTTGTAGATTGCAGTCATGCAAATTCCCATAAAGATTACCGCAAACAGCGGATTGTTCTGGAAGATGTCGTTTCTCAAATCGCAGCCGGGGAAGATATCATAAAAGGTGTCATGCTGGAGAGCTATCTTGAATGCGGCAATCAGCCGATCAAAGTCGGCGTGAAACCTGATTCAAGGATTTCCATTACAGACAGCTGTATAAGTTTTGAAGAAACTGAAGAATTGATGCTGAAAACTTATGAGCGTTTGGGACAGCGCGGCTAATCGGAGTTTTTATGGGATTGTTCAGCAAATTCAAAGCAGAAAATATGGAGCAGGTATTTCTTCGGCTCATAAAATGCAGAAATCATAATGCTGCAGAAAAAACTGTACTTGGAGTGCTGTTTATCGCATCAAGATTTTATCGCGCCGCAGTTCAAACCCGTTTGTGGCTTTACAGCAACCGCGTCATCCGCAACCGGTCAATAGGATGTCTGGTTGTCAGCATCGGCAATCTTTCATGCGGCGGTACCGGCAAAACTCCGGTGGTGGAAGTTTTTGCCCGCAGTATAAGTTCGCAGGGACGCAAAGTGGCGATCTTGAGCCGCGGATACCGCAGCAAAAAACGCTCTTTTGCAGAGAAAATGGCACACCGTTTCGCTCATAAGAAAATTGAACTGCCGCCAAGAATTGTTTCAGACGGCAATGACCTGCTGTTGAATTCCAGAGAGGCTGGAGATGAGCCTTATATGCTGGCATCAAACCTTAAAAATGTTTCCGTGCTGGTGGACAAAGACAGGGTCAAATCCGGACTCTATGCCATTGAAAATTTCAAAACAGATGTTTTGATCCTGGATGACGGATTTCAATATCTCATGCTTAAACCGCATATCAACATCGCGCTGGTCGATTCCACTGATCCTTTCAGCAACGGGCATGTGCTGCCGCGCGGTCTTTTGCGTGAGCCGGTAAAGAATATCAGCCGTGCGGATTATATTTTTCTTACCAAGTCGGACGGCAGCCACAAATTGAAACATCTGCGTACTTTTATCCGCCGTTACAACAAGCGCGCCGAAATAATTGAGTGCTGTCACAAACCGCAATATCTGGAAGAGGTGTTTCATCGCGGCAGTAAATTGGAGTTGTCCGCACTTCAGGGGACTAAAGTTGCCTCGATTTCAGCAATTGCATGTCCGGCAAGCTTTGAGAGTTTTCTGGAGGAGAGAGGGGCTGAAATCGTTGAACGGATTCATTATGCCGATCATCATGCATATACTGAACAGGAAATTATTGATTTTATCAATGTTGCCAAAAAAGCCGGTGCAAAGTATATCCTGACTACAGAAAAAGATGCTGTAAGGATTCCCAAAATCGACCGTACAGATATCCCGCTGCTTTTTCTGCGTATCCAAATTGATATTCTGAACGGTCAGGAAAGTTTTGATCAGTGCATCAAACGTATTTGCTTCCTTTAAAATCAGATTTCACCGTTTGCCGCCATGCTGTGAAAATCTGCAGTGCTTACGATAATATGATCATAGAGCTTTATGCCGATCGGCTGCAGGATTCTGGATATTCTCAGCGTAACTGCCAAATCTTCCGGTGACGGCATACATAATCCTGACGGATGATTGTGAATGAGTACAATGGAAACAGCTTTGTGTTTCAGACAGCATTCAACAAGTTCGCGGGAATAAATTGCAGTGCGGTCGATAGTGCCTTTCTGCAGGCATTCGTATGACATGATCCGGTTCCTGGCATCCAGAAATATCAGCATATATATTTCTTTGGAACTGCCGCCTATTTTCATGCGTGCGAAATTGACGGCTTCGCTTGTATTGGCAAGGATGCATTTATTTATGGATTTTTCTTCCAGATAAGTACAGCACAGTTCATGGACGAGCATGATCAAGCTGGCGCTGTTCTCTCCGATGCCGGGAACTGAAGTAAGTTCTTCAATTGAAGCGGTCATGATATTCTGGATCGATTCAAATTTATTCAGCAGCTGTTTTGCCAGCGGTTTGACATCACGCCGCGGAATACTGTATGACAGCAGAAGTTCAAGTTTTTCATAATCAAACAATGCACGCCCGCCGCCGTACACTAATTTTTCCCGCAGTCTTTTACGGTGTCCGCTGTTATTATTGTGAGAAGGAGTTGCCATAATGGTGTTTTTGCAGATGTTATCTGGTCCAGTATGAGAAAATTTCAAAATGCCCAGTGCGCGGGAACATATTGAATCCGCGCACTTTCTGCAATTTGAATCCGAATTTTTTCAGACGGTGCAAATCTCTGCTCCATGTCGCCAGATTGCATGAAATATAGACAAGAGATTTAATTTGTGCCGCTTTGCCGAGCATTGACGGGACTTTGGCATCCAGTCCGTTGCGCGGCGGATCGACTATCACACAGGAATTTGAGCTTAACTTTTTCAGAATATCCGGCAGTTTTTTAGCTGAATCCCCGGCAAAAAATGTACTTTGGATATTGGTGAAATCTTTGAGGTTGAATTTGGCACATTCGATTGAGCCTTCTTCGATTTCAACACCGTAAATACGCTTGAGTTCAGGACATCCGGCAGCACAGCCGAAAGAAAAGAAGCCTGCTCCGCAATAAAGGTCAAGCAATTCCTCCGCTCCGGAGGATTTTACATGAGCAACAGTATATTGCAGAAGTTTATCAGCGATTTCGTTGTTTACCTGAAAAAAGTTGCCGAGCGGGACAGAAAACATGCCGCAGCTCAATTTTTCGCGCAGCCATGAAGCGCGTTTATCCGGTGCATTGCGGTAAAAAATCACCTCATTTTTGCCGGAAGCATAGCGCAGAGTCAATTTCATTCCGTCGCGCAGTGAATGCATAACAGAGATATTGGAGCGTATCTGGTCATATTCATTTTGGATTTCATCTTTGAGCAGCAAACATTTTTCGACATCAAAGGCTGTTACATTGTCGGATTTGATATAGCCGAGATCCAGCAGTTTGCCGACACGGTGGGCGTGAAATTCGACTTTGTTGCGGTATTTGAATTCATTGCCGCTGACGATATTTTCATCAAGTGCCGCGATGTCATCAGGGGATTCGCGCAGAATTGCATCGCGGAGCTGGGTTTGTTTGAGTTCGTTTTCTGTTTCAAAATCCATGCACAGATATTTGCAGTTGCAGCAGACATTTGCATAGGGACAAGCCGGTTCAATGCGGTGTTCGGACGGTTCGATTATCTGCAAAATTTTTGCTTTGGCAAAACTTTTTTTGATTGACTTTATTTCAAGTTTCAATAATTCTCCCGGCAATGCATTGGCAACAAAAACCACCATGCCGTCGGGTGCTTTGCAGAAAGCATCGCCGCCGAAAACTGTTTTCTCTATTCTGGCTTCAAATCTGTCGCCTGTATTCATGTAAAAATCCTTACTTTGTATGCGGTTATTGATATTGTGCAAAATATAACCCTTGATTATGCAAATCGCAAGGAAGAAAATGATTTTTTTTGCAATTAGATTTGAAAAACTGCGTAAAAGTGATACATTATGTCAATAATGTATTTTAACTCTTAAAAAAAGGATGTGCAAAATGAATGTACCGCTGCTTGATTTGAAAGATCAATACCTCACCATGAAAGATGAAATCGTCAAGGAAATGCTTGAAGTATGTGAATCTCAACGCTTTATCCTCGGCCCTAAAGTTGAAAAGCTGGAAACTGAGGTCGCTGAATACTGTCAGGCTCCTTTCTGCTGCGGTGTTACTTCCGGTTCAGATGCCCTTATCATCGCTCTCATGGTCGAAGGGATCGGCGCCGGTGATGAAGTTATTACCACTCCTTTTACTTTCTTTGCAACCGTCGGCGCAATCGTCCGCGTCGGTGCAACTCCGGTTTTTGCCGATATCGATCCTGTAACTTTCAATATCGATCCTGCTAAAATCGAAGAAAAAATCACTGCCAAAACAAAGGCAATCATTCCGGTTCACCTCTTCGGTCAGAGTGCTGATATGGATCCCATCATGGCAATCGCCAAAAAGCACAACCTCGTCGTTATCGAAGACGGCTGTCAGGCCATCGGAGCTGAATACAAAGGCAAACGCGTCGGTTCTATCGGTGATTACGGCTGTTTCTCATTCTTCCCCAGCAAAAACCTCGGGTGCTTCGGTGACGGCGGTGCTGTAACTGCCATGTCTGAAGAAAAGGCAAAACTGCTCAAGATTTTCCGCAATCACGGTCAGAGTGGTACTTATATCCATGACTACGTCGGCGGCAACTTCCGTTTGGATGCATTGCAGGCTGCTGTTCTCTCCATCAAACTCCGTTATCTCGATTCATGGAGTGAAGCCCGTCAGAAAAATGCGGCACATTACCGCAAACTTTTCGCCGCTGCCGGACTTGATGGCAAAGTTGCTCTGCCGCAGGAAGCTGCATATTCAACCCGCCATATTTACAATCAGTTCTGCATCTGTGTTGCTGATGGCAAACGCGATGCTCTCAAGCAGTTCCTTGCTGATAACGGTATCGGCTGTGCTGTTTATTATCCGTTGTCACTGCACTTGCAGAATTGCTTCAAGAAACTCGGCGGCAAGATTGGGGATTGCCCGGTCAGTGAACGCATCAGCGGCGAAATCATGGCTCTGCCGATCTATCCGGAAAGCACTGATGAAATGCGTGAATATGTGGTCGAAAAGATCGCTGAATTTTTTAAGAAATAAGCGGCTGATATGCCGGATCGTATTTCAAAGTTCCGTCATGTCCATCTCGTAGGTTCGGGTGGAGTAGGGATGTTTGCCATTGGCGGCATCCTCCTGGAACGGCATATAGATGTTTCAGGCTCCGATTTGGAAAAAAATTCCAAGTCGGAGTTTTTGCGTTCACTTGGTGCTGAGATATTTTACGGCCATGCGGCGGCAAATCTGCCGCAGGAAGCTGATGCGCTTATTTTTACTTCTGCGGCGGCGGCAGACAATCCGGAAATAGTTGAGGCGGCAAAGCGCGGTATCCCGTGTTTCAGACGGGGGCAGTTCCTGGCGGAAAATATTCTGCCTATCTATGAAAAATCGGTGGCAATTGCCGGCTCTCACGGCAAAAGTACTGTTACTGCCATGGTTACTCATGCATTGCGTAAATTGAATGTGAATGCCGGATGTCTTATCGGCGGCAGTTTGCAGGATGGCGCATTGCCTTTCGGCGCGGGAGATGGTTCTATTTTTGTTACTGAGGCGGACGAGAGTGATCACAGCCATTCATTGCTGCATCCTACGATTGGCGTCATCACAAATTATGATGCCGACCATGCATGGACAAAGGAGATGGAGCAGGAACAGTTTGACAAATTCCGGTTGTATTGTGAAAATTCTGAAGTCATTCTGCATTTTGACACTCCGGAGTTGAATGAAATATCTGCGCCGTTTGCTTATAAACGGCGGCTGATATCAGAATCAAAGAATAAGAAATCACCTTTGCGCGGATTTTTGTACAGCAATGCCCTGTTGGCATTAAGCGTGCTTGAGGAATTGGGATTTGCCGGTGATATGGAACTTCTGGCTGACTTTAAAGGGGTTGACCGGCGTATGAAAGTCCATGCCGAAGATGAGTGCAGAGTGTTGATAGAGGATTATGCACATCATCCGGTTGAACTTGCAGCATCATTGGATTATTTGCGTGAACTTTACCCTGAACACCGTCTGCATGTGATTTTTCAACCTCACAGATATGCGCGTTTGAAAAAGTATTTTGATGATTTTGTTGAAGTTTTGAATGGAAAAGCGGATAAAGTTTTTGTAGTGCCTGTATTTGCGGCATGGAATGAATCGGGGTTCCCTGATTCTGAAAAACTTGCTTTGGAGTTGTGTTGCGGCGAATTTCTGGCATGGGACGATGAAGATAAACTTCATTCCGTCTGGCAAACTGACGGCGGCAAGGTTTTGACTGCGGTAATCGGAGCAGGTGATGTAGAGAAGCTGATTCCGCTCTTGAAAAAGGATTTTGAGTGAAATGTGGAATAAGATCCGTGATTATTTGAATGATTTTTATACGGAGCAGGAGCGTCCGGCTCTGGAGTATCAATTAAAAGAATTTGCGGATTGCGACAGTTTGCGCGGCAGAAAGATATTGGATGCAACACCGGTTTTCCGTAATACTCTCAATAAATATCTGCCCTTGCTTGCCGCCGGAGCGGACTTGACGGTCGGTTATGGCGGAAATGTTCCGTTTGATACAAAAATAATTGATTTTTTGAATGACATTGGAATAAAAACTGTTGAAAATGGTACTGCAACGGAAAGATTTGATTTTATTCTGGATTGTGCAGGAGCAAACTCATGTACGGAAACCAAATATGGTGTTTCTGAATTGACACGATCCGGTTTTTATCATTACGAAAAACAGAATAAAAAAGTTTTTCTGGCTGATTCAAGCCGTATCAAGACTATTGAAACCGCACTGGGTACGGGAGATGGTTTTTTCCGTGCCATGCAGAAGTTGGGGTATGGTGATTTGAAAAATAAAAAAATCATCATTTTCGGATGCGGCAAGGTCGGTTTCGGTGTTGGAATGTATTGTGCTGAACATGGAGCCGTGGTTTATGCCGTTGATGATTGGAGCAATCGTCCGGGAGTTTCTGTTTTTCATACTGTCAGTCGATTCGACTGTGAAAAAATCAACAGTCTGCTGGATGAAATTTATTGTGCAGTAACGGCAAGTGGGATTTATGGAGGCTTGACGGAAACTTTTGATATTCAAAAACTTGTAAAATCTGATGCTTTGATTGTCAATATCGGAGTTGAGGATGAATTTGCAGGTTTGGTTGCAGCAGACCGTATTCTCAACAGCAATTATCCGGTAAATTTCATTCTTGACGAGCCGACACATTTGAAATTCATTGATCCTACTATGGCATTGCACAATGCGGGGGTATTGGAATTGCTGCGCGCAGAAAGTGGTGAAAAATTTATAATTCCTTCGGAGGAATTAAATGATTTTTACTTGAAAATTGTGCGTGAACATGGTATTATAAACAAAGAACTTGATATGCTTGAAAAATATACTGTACAGGATTGAAATATGACTGCTCCACTTTTGTTGAAAAATGTTGTTCACAACAAACAGACATCAGATATTCTGATCGAAAACGGTGTGTTCAGCAGGATTGATAATTGCATCGCGCCGCCTGACGGATGCAGAACAGTTGATTGCAGAGGCAATCTGGCAATTTCTCCAGCTTTTTACAACACTCATACTCACGCGGCGATGACTCTGCTGCGCGGTTATGCAGATGATATGGAGCTTTTCAACTGGCTTCAGAATTTTATCTGGTCCATTGAAGCAAAGCTTACTCCGCATGATATTTATATCGGCAGCAAACTTGCCATGCTGGAAATGATCCGCAGCGGTACAGTTTTTTTCAATGATATGTACTGGTATCCTATGGAAACGATAAAAGCTACACAGGAGATGAAAATGCGCGCCGCAGTCGGTATGCTTTTTCTTTCAGGTTCCGATCCGGAGCTTGAGGCAAAAAATAATGCCGTCAATGCTGAACTTGAAGCGGGACGCAAAAATATTGAAGCTGACGGCAGGATCTGCCTTACTCTTGCTCCGCATGCGATTTACAGCGTCAGCCGCGAAAAACTGGCATTTGCCGCAGACAAGGCGCGCCGCGAAAATTATTATCTGCACATTCATCTCGCAGAAACCCGCACAGAAAAAGAAGATTGCCTGAAAAAATACAATATGACTCCGGCGGAATATTTGCATTCCATAGATTTTCTGACCGATAGAACATTGCTTGCTCATTCTCTTTATTTGGAGCGTTCCGATATGGAACTTATAAAGAGGCAGGGGGCGCATATTTCCTATATTCCCTGTTCAAATATGAAACTCGGTTCCGGTTCATTTCATTATCAGGAAGTTGTCGAGGAGTTCGGCTGTGATATTACCATAGGAACAGACGGAGCGGCTTCAAACAACAATCTTTCGATGTTTGAGGAGATGAAGTTTGCCGCTCTCGGTGCCAAGCGGCAGGCGCATAATCCGGAGGTTGCAAATGCTGTTGATATTTTCCGCGCCGCCACTCGCCATGGGGCAGAGGCATTCGGCATAAATGGCGGAGTTATTGAAGTTGGCAAAGTTGCGGATTGTCTGCTGATTGATCTTGATAATCCGTTTATGGTGCCGGATTATAATTTTACAGCAAATATGGTTTATTCTGCGGACAGCAGCTGCATAGACAGTGTTATATGCGGCGGAGATATATTGATGCTGCATAAATTTATTGATGGCGAAAAAGAGATACTGCAGGCGGCGCGTGAATGTTGTCGCAGATTGAATAAATGATTTATAATGAAAGGATTACATATATGATTAAACCGGATTTTGCCAAAGAGGGCGGATTGCTCCCGGCGATTGCACAGGATTTTGAAAGCGGTAAAGTGCTGATGATGGCATTTATGAATGAAGCTGCATGGGATGAAAGCTGCCGCACCAAACGCGCTGTATATTTTTCCCGCAGCCGTCAGAAATTGTGGCGCAAAGGCGAGGAGAGCGGCAATGTGCAGGAAATCAAAGAAATATATCTGGACTGCGACCTTGACTGTATCCTGCTCAAAGTCAATCAGATAGGTCATGTCGCCTGCCACACCGGACATGAGAGCTGTTTCTACCGGAAACTTGATGAGAATGGAGAACTCGTTGAAACTGAAGCGGTTCTGAAAGACCCGTCACAAATGTACGGAGGCAGGAAATGAGAACTGTTGCTGAATTGCTTCCTTCAATAAGATTCCGGTTTGATGTGCCGTACAGCGAACTTACGACTCTCGGCTGCGGCGGCAATGCTCCGATGGTGGCGTATCCGGAAAACGATATTGAACTTGCTTCACTGCTGCGGGTGCTTGCACAGAGAAAAATCTCTTATTTTGTGATTTCCGGCGGCAGCAATATTGTCGGATGTGACAGCGAATATAATGGAATCATCATTGTTCTGCGTCAGGGCAGTTTTAAAGAGATTTCCCATATTGGAGATATTATCAGTGCCGGCTGCGGTACAAAACTTATTGAAGTCATACAATACGGCATCAAACACGGTCTCGGGGGGATGGCTTCATTGGCAGGTATCCCCGGCGGACTTGGCGGTGCGGTGCGTATGAATGCCGGTGCGCGTGATGATGATATTGCAAATCATATTGTCGAACTTTTCGGCTGTTATAGGGACGGTTCTGTTTTTCATGCACTCAGAGATGATATTGAATGGTCATACCGGCACAGCAGTATTCCGGATGATGTTATTATTACCGGTGCGAGTCTGCGTCTGGTTCCTGCGGTTTCAGAAGTTGAGAAAAAGGCTGTTCAGCAGGAACTTGAACTTCGACGGCAGCGTGAACCCAAAGGGCGTACTGCCGGATGTATGTTCAAAAATATATCTTCAGAGGATTCTGCCGGCCGTTTGATTGATATGGTGAATCTCAAAGGTGAAATTTCAGGCGGTGCCAAAATCAGTATGGAACATGCCAATTTTATCGTCAATTTTGATGATGCTTCGGAAAAAGACGTACTTGAGTTGATGAAAAAAACGCGTCAGATGGTGGCGGAGATGTTTAATGTTTATCTCGTTCCGGAAGTCAATTTTATTGATCCGGCTTCCCGCAATGCTCTGTTGGAATCTCCGGCTGCACCCAAAGTTGCGGTTTTGAAAGGCGGTGTATCAAGTGAGCGTGAAGTTTCATTACGCTCAGGAGCGGCAGTTGCACAGGCATTGAGAAACGGCAATTATAATGTTTGTGAAATTGATATTCAGGAATGTGCCGTCACTGATGAAATGCGCAGTGCCGATGCCGTTTATGTGGTTCTGCATGGTGGTTTCGGAGAGGATGGCGGTATCCAGAAAGTGATGGAAAATGAAAATATCTCTTTCGTTGGTTCATCTTCGGCGGCATGCAAACTGGTCATGGACAAGATCGCTTCCAAAAAACTTGCAGATGAAAACAATATCCCGACTGCAAAATGGTGTATTCTGACACCTGAAAATCGTAAATTGCCGCGCGGATTTTCTTTTCCGCTGGTGCTTAAGGCTCCGAATGAGGGATCCACTATCGGAATTGAACTCGTTAAAAGTGAGGATGAATTTGACTCTGCATTGAACCGTGAATTCCGTTATGACAATGAAATCATTGCCGAGGAATTTGTTAAAGGTGTGGAAATCACAGTGCCAATCGTCAATGATACAGTTCTGCCCGCTATTGAGATTGCCAGTCCGTCGCAGTTCTATGATTATGATGCCAAATATCTTTACAAAAACGGCAGAACTCAATATTTCTGTCCGGTAAAAAATCTTTCGCAGGATGTGATTGACAAAGCATCTGAGTATGCACTTGAGTTTTACCGCAAGGCAGGATGCCGCGACATTCTGCGTGTCGATTTTATCGTTGATGAAAAAGGCGTGCCGTATTTTCTTGAGGGTAATGGCATCCCCGGCTGTACTGCGACCAGTCTGGTGCCGAAAGCCGCAAAAGTTGCGGGAATAAGCTTTGAACAAATGACCGGTATGCTGGTCAATAATGCGCTCATGCGCAAAGAAGAAAACAAAGAAGAGTAATACACAGGAGTTGAATGAAAGTATGTTTTCAACAATCAGACATTTTTTGAATTATTTTTATGCGGCGGTCGGCATAGGTGTTTTGTCATTTCTTTTTCTGGTAGCATATAGAGTCGGAATACCGAATATGGCATTTATAGCTTTTTATGTTTTTCTCGGGTTGTATATGATGTTCGCCAAAGATTTTATCAATGATCTGAAAAAGCGTCAGAGCCGCTGGAGTCATGCCAAATATATTATTTCAATGATAGCCTTGTGGCTGCCGGTAACTTTGATAAATCTTGGTTTTATTTATTCAGTTTTTATTGCCAACAGCGGAATGTATGTTCCGGTATTATTGTGGGTAGTGCTGCTGTTGGCATGGACTATTGTTCCGGTAAATGTATTGTTTGATTATCTTGAGGAGCAATAAATGATGTTTATGATGGCAATGGTGCTTTTTTTATATATTGCTGTCAGCATGATCCTGCCTTTGAAAATTTCATGGAAACATAAGGTTTGGATGGCGGCGGCGATATTTATTGTCGCTCAGAAAAATGGAATTTTGCGCCGGCTTGGCGGCGGATTGTTTTTCGCGCCGGAACTGCCGCGTTGGCTGTTGATATTTGTTGTTTTCCTGTATGGAATACTTTTTTTCGCGGCGGCATTTCTGCTGTTCAAGGATATTATTGTGCTGCCGATCTGGAAAATTCTGGAATATAGAAAGGTTATTGTCCGCAGATTTCCGACGGGTATTTCCGCCATTGTCATTCTGTCGATCGGTGCGCTGCTTTCGGCATATTCACTCTATGAAGGATTGACTGTTCCTCCGGTCAAGTATGTTGAGATGAAATTTGACCGGCTGCCGGATGAATTTGACGGTTTCAAGATTGCGGTTCTGGCTGATCTGCATGTCAGTGCAGTGAATCAGGCTCCATTGATTGAACGCATTGTTGAATTGACATTGAACGAAAAGCCGGATGTCATAGTGCTGCCCGGAGATATTATTGACGGGCGGGTGGACAAGCGTGCGGAGGATGTTGAGCCTTTGCGGAAACTTGCCGCACCTTATGGAGTTTTCGGAGTTACCGGCAATCATGAATACTATTCAGGTTATGATGAATGGATAGAGAAATTTGCCGATTTGAAACTGCCGATCCTGATAAATTCCAATGTCGGAATAAAAAAAGACGGCAAAAGCATTTACATCGGCGGCCTTGCCGATTACAGCGCGGCAAAACGCGGCAAAGAAGCTCCGGATCTGCGTAAAGTCTGGCAGAATGTTCCGGCGGACGGATTTAAAATTCTGCTGGCGCATCAGCCGAAAAATCTCGAAGAACATGCCGGGAGCGGTGTTGATTTGCAGATTTCAGGTCATACTCACGGCGGTATGATAATCGGGATGGACCGCTGGCTTATCGCGCCGGTCAACAGCGGAGTTGTCCGCGGAGAATATGATATTGACGGCATGAAGCTTTATATCAGCGCGGGAGCATCGCTCTGGAGCGGTTTCCCGCTCCGTCTGGGCGTGCCGCCGGAGATAACAGTTATAGTTTTGCGGTCAGGCAGGCAGTAATTTTATTTGGCTGTGTACTAACAGATTAGCCACATTGTGGTATTGCCGCTTTTTTTCTTGAGCAAAAAGCTATACCGCAAACCCCTTATTTTTTTCAAATTATCAGTCAATGTTTATATTTTATCAGCAAAGATTTGATATATAACTTATTTTTTGTAAAGGCTCTGTTCCCATTGAGGGGAGATAGTTGTAATATTTTTTCAGGGGGCTGGCTGCGCCCCCTTACCCCGCAGGGGGATATCCATCCCCATTTTGTAACGCTGACGCGTGGATGTTGTTGGCTGTATGGTGTCAGGCTTTTTTGTGGCGGAATGTTCGTTTTGTCCCTCCTCTTTTTTGAGGAGTGACAAAGCAAATCTTCCGCCACGATTGCCATCCGGGGGAGATTGCCGTTCAGCATAAATGCTTCTCTACTCTCCCCCCTATCCCTCTTCTTTTAGTTTTTTAATCCTTAAACTCCCAAAATTCCAGATCTACCTACAATGGGAACATAGCGTTTGTAAAAAAGGTACATAAGAGTTTTTTGAAAAAGATGAGGAGGTGCAACAAATCAGACTTCTTTTATTTATCAGAAAAATGGTGCGTATTTTTTGCGGCATTTTTGATGAAATTGATAATGCTTTCGTATGTAAGAAGTTTGTTATCAATGAGATAATCAATGCTGCATTCATAAGGGGCAATGAAATTGTTGACATTGATGTAACGCTCGATCTCCTCTTTTTCCAATATGATTTTGTAAGCAAAAAGCAGATCATCAAAGCGTTCCTGCGTAACATATTTTTCCGGATTATTCATAACATCACTGATGAGTTCAAAGGTGAAATCCTTATTTTCTTTGCTGACGAGCGTCAGGATGTCAAAGGATGAACAGTTTAAACTCAATGATGATGCAGCAGCATAAACAAAATATGCCAGCGCGTGTTTTTCCCTGACCAGTTTGAACAGCGGACTGTCCATGCCGTGCGAAAGCACTCTTGAGGCAAAACGGGCATAAGGAAGTTCATGCTGCTGCAGCGGAGAGTGGAGATGAACAACGGCTTTTTCTTCAAAAGAACTTTTGTTTTCCAGTTCAAGAGTGGTTGATTTTTGCAATTTGAATTCACGGGTGAGTGATGAATTGCTGAAATTTATTTCTTTTTTGAATTCGCTGTCGCCGACATAAATGAGTTTGTCCGGCGCGCGGAATGTGCTTCGCTGGAAATCCATATAATCATCATAGGTGAGATTTTCGAGGTCGGCGCGATATCCAACCGGGCCGCAGTAATCATAATTTATGCGCATTTGATTCAGGAGATATGAACCAACTTGATCGGTGAAACAATCTTTGTATTCCTCCAGAACAACTTTGCGTTCGCGTTCAAAAAGTTCTTTTGACGGCTCAAATTCAAGCAGACGGTCTATGTAATCATTTCCGAATTTGCGGATGTAGCGGTCAATGCCCTGCAGATAAAAGGATACAGATAAGGGACCGGTGGCTGCATTGCTGACGATACCGTATTTTTCATATTGAGCTTCACAGTCGCGGACACCGTATGAAATAAGGTGTTCTGCAAGATGGCTGACACCGCGGAAGCCGGGTTGTTCATGAACGACTTTTCCGAGGTAAACGAGATTGAGAGATGCCAGTGCGGTCTGACTTTTTGCAAAAATATTCATAAAAATCCTTTTTTTTGAGTTTGTATAAATATATCACATATTTTGAAAGTTGCAAATTGCTCAAAGTTGTGCTATATTATATAATATCGGATTTTTCGTTTTGGGGGATAAAGTTTATTTTTTATAAAGTGAGATAAAATGAAACAGATTTTACTTTGCATAGCAGCAGCATTGCTTTTGTGGCTGATAGTGACATTTCCGGTCATTTTCAGTTACATTACTCTTGCATATATGCTGGTTATTTCTGTGATTGCTTTTACTTACAAGCCGTTCAAGGATGATCATGCTCCCAGCTGCAGTGTTATCATTCCGGTTTTTAATGAGAGTCGTCATATTTACGAAACTGTGCAGAGTGTAATGGCTTCAGAGTATGAAAATTTTGAAGTCATCATTGTAGATGACGGCTCAACTGATGACAGCCGTGACTGGATCGAAAAGGCAAAAGCTGAATTCAAAAATATCAAAACTTATTACTGTCCGCAGAATGGCGGCAAGAAACACGCTCTTGCCAAAGGCATAGAACTTTCTGAAAATGAAATACTTGTAACTATTGACAGTGACAGTACCATCAGAAACGATGCTCTCGCAAATATCGTCAAACCTTTTGCCAATGCCAAAGTCGGCGGTGTCGCCGGCAATATCAATGTCAAAAATATCAATGAAGGTCTTATCCCGCGCTTGATGGATATCATATTTGTTTTTTCATACGAGTTCCTGCGCAGCGCCCAGAGCAAGTGCGGCTCTGTGCTGTGTACCCCCGGCGCATTGAGCGCATACCGCAAAAGTGCAGTTGTGCCGCTGGTGGATGAGTGGCTGAATAAAACTTTTCTCGGCAAAAAAACCGCTATCGGGGAGGATCGTGAACTTACATGTATGCTGCTCAAGACTAAATGGGAAGTTGTTTATCAGGAATCAGCCAATGCTTATACCAATATGCCGATCACATACACAAATCTGTGCAAAATGCTTCTCCGTTGGGTGCGCGGTGATATCAGGGAAAATATTCTGATGTTTAAATATGTGTTTCAGAATGCTTCATTCAAGCATATCAAATCAATCGGTCTGACATTTCATTATATTATTTTCAATATCGGTGTTTTGTCGCCGATAGTCATGCTGCCTTTTGTGATACTTTATCTTATTTGCAATTTTGTGACCAGTGTATTTCTGGTCAAGTATATTGTTCTTGGTATTGTCCTCTGGTCGATTTTGCCGATGATTGTTTATACCCGCAAAAAGTCATTCCGGTATTCAATGCATTCATTGACTTACAGTTTGTTTTCAATGATATTTCTGATATGGATACCGCTTTATGCCATTCTGACCCTCAACAACAATAAATGGCTGACCCGCAATAAATAAAAGGCTCTGTACTAAACATTGACTGA
>JAZSRU010000162.1:0-3830 GCA_045538635.1 Victivallaceae bacterium | reverse complement strand
CGATTAGTCATTTGCACATAGCTCCATGCCATTGCGCGGTTTACGGTTGCCATACGGCTTAATCCGTCAGCCTGAACTACTGCGGCAGTATATGCTGCCGCATCACAGGCATTTTGCATCTTTATCCGCTGATGTATCGTTTCTCCAACTGCATATACAAAAGCACATAAGATAAACAAAAACAGGAATATTGCCAAAGTGGACATTACAACAAACCCCTGACAATCCTGTCGGATGCCAACAATGCGTTTCCAAATGTTTATCAGAAATGTTTTCATAATTTAATCCATCATTCCCATAAATGTTTTGTCAATTTTCGGCATAAGCGGGTATGTATCGGTCTTATATGGCTTTGCCATAGTACAGCTTTCCGTCAATACAATACTGTAATAAGTATTGCCGTTAGATTCTGTATAATTTCCCCGTAACTGCAAATTTTGATGAACGTAATTTCCATTATAAGCAGTAAAACCACCAATACCGATAGAGTTTTTTGTGATAACATTACCATATTGTTCGTAAGTCGGAATACATACTTGATCGTTTGCGCCGAAAAAATAAGCAACAACAGGTCCACCAAGCGGAATGAATAACGGCCACTTGAATGACACAGTCACCATAACAGCAGGAAATTGCTCGTATATTGCCGCAGCCTCCTCTTTGCCGGAGGATTGTTGTTCGGCTTCATCGTTTTTTATTTTTTCAAATTCTCTGATCTCTACTGCTACCTGATTACGAATATTTGAAGACAACGGAACTCCGTATGTTCCTATTCTGAAATTCAATAACTCATTTATGTCTTTGTCTGTTATATGAGCCAATTCACGTCCGCCGGATACATCATATCCGCCGATAGACCAACTTATCCATGAAAGAACTGCACAAGCCGCTTGATGAACAATCCCTTTTCGGATAAAACCATTAGTTTTCCAGCTACCGTCTTTCTGCGGCTCGGCATGATAATCCGCCGGATTGTAAACAAGGGCAGCTCTTGCGCCGCTATAAGCAGCATAATATGTCATTTGCTTGGCAGTCCAAACAAAAGTAATCTGAATTATAAAGAATATAATCAAAACAAAAATCGGAAGCACTAGCACGGTTTCCAACATGATCGAACCATGATCATCTCTCAATTTCATAAGTGCTTCTCCAATAAATACGCATACAGTAATGTAATGACTGTTCCAAGTGCGATTGCCACTCCAAATGGAACCCGCCCTTTTTCATCTGATTTTTCAGGTAGAGATTCTCTGCCTTTTTGCCGGTCATACCGCCAGTCAAAAATGCTCCGCAGATAATGCAGCAGGCGGCGTCCATCAACTTTTCTCCAAATCAGCATAACAATGCCGAGAAATAATCCTGCCAAAGAAATAAACAACATTTCAGCACAGCAATATCTCACGCCGGTAAATATTCCAACAGCGAAGATCATTTTCAAATCTCCGCCGCCGGCCCCTTTTAACAGGAAAGGTATAAACAAAAATGCAGCACAAGCCAATCCTCCGAGAACACCGTCAATAACACCGGATAATCCGCCAAATGCAAAACGCCAGATGATTCCCATTACCATCAGAGTTACCGTATAGGAATTAGGTAGCAATCTGTATTTGCAATCCTTCCAGCAAAGAATTGCAAGTATCGGCGTTAAAATGCAAATGGTAAGGATGTATATCATTTCAGGTGTTCTCCGGATAGATATTATAAAGAGTATGTTAGATTATTCTTTACCGGCTTTTTTGCGATCATCAGTAAAATCACCGCCCAATTTATTACCTGCTTCGACAGCAGTGTCATTCTGTTTGTCAAGAGCTTGTTGTTCTTCGCGATGGGCCTCGCCAACGGATTTTACTCCTTCTACATTAGTTTGTGTCATTGTTTGATTGGTTTTGTCAAACATATTGCGAAGATTGCCACCAAAAACCATGACCAAGCCGACAACGGCTGCAGCAACAAGCAGTGCAATCACGATGTACTCCATTGCAACAGCTCCTTTTTCTTCGCCGAGGATACGGCTCAAGACACGACCGCAAAGAGTTTTCTTTGCCCAATTGAGTTTGATTGTCTTCATCTTGTTTTTCTCCATTATTTATGGGGTTGTTATTTGGCATTGCTGCCGACTTTTTATTCTTACGGTATCGGCAGGGAAATTCCTGTCAACACCCGTTGAAAATACGCAACCATTGGTTTGCCTATATCATCGGTAAAACCAACTTCCGGTTCAAAAATCGCTCTGGCAGAATATATGAAAACAACTGCCACCAACAGCATCAGGACATATTCCAGCATCACTGATCCGCAGCAATCTGTTTTCAAATATTTTGCAAAACTTTTTTTCATTTGCCTGCCTTTTTGTTCAAGTGGTCAGTCCATGGTTGTTTGAGAAAAGAATCACCGGGAATGCCCAATTCAAGTATTTCCTTTTCATTTTGAATAATTTTTTCAGGAGCAATATCCCCACTTTGTTGAGTCAGCGAGGATAATGTTTTACGAAGTGATTTGAGAGATTTGCCCAATTTATCTGAAAAATCCTTCGGCAAAATATCACCTTTTTCAGGAGCAAGATAAAGGGCCACTCCTCCGGCAATAATACCATTTCGTTTTTCTGGGTTACGTTTGTACATTTCATACATCCGTATCACCAAAGCATCACGCTGCTTCAGAATATTTACTGCGATATTTTGGTGTGCGACAAACTTATTATTGCCGTTATTTATTTTTTTTAAGCGGTTTATGTCACCAAAAAATGGCAAACGTGATGATGGATTACAGAAGGAAACAAAAACTTCCAAATGGTTGAAAATTTCCCTGCTGCTGAAGAGATCCGGTTTAAAGCGTTCTTCAAAAATTGTTGTGTCAAATTCCCCGCCCACAGAACGTAGGTATTCCCAAAAGACATATACGCCGAGTGTTTTATCATACATACTGTACCATTGTTTGTCACTGTATGATGGTTGAGCTGATTTCAAACAATCACAATCAAGCACTTTGTTCCAGATTTTTTCATCAAATATATCAATAAGTAATGCTGATTTAACCGCAGGATACAAACTGTGATTATGAAAATAAGTCCGGAAATTTTTTAATTGAACAGAAAGATTTTTAAGTCGTCTGTTGCTTTTTTCCATTTCTGACCGCCGCAGGGAAAGAGTGGTCGCAACGATACACTCCTCGCTGTTTGGCAAAAGTATATCGCCTCGGAATTCGTCAAAGTTGAACTCTGCAACACAAGCATAATTTGCATTGAGAATTTTTTTACTGTTCTGAAGTTTATAAAGAGGCGTTAACAAACCATCACACATTTTAATAATGGTTTCAGAATATGTTTTTCCTGCTTTCTTCCTTTTTTCAATTCTCACACCTGCATTCAATTTGATTGTTTCTATACGCTTGATTATATCAGTTGTTGCTGCATCTGATTTGTATTCGTTAATAGTTTCAAGCGTATTCACATACTCATTCTCCACTGCGGTCATTTCATTTGCAATATCTGCGGCTCTTACCAATAAAATGTTTTGATACGCCTGTGGATTTTTTTTGCATGCAGTAACAGCTGTTTGCAGGTTGTTGCGAAGACGCTTCAGATAAGCGATGTCATTTTCTGATTTGCTGAACCAATCTTCTGCCCCCAGTAATATAGAAAGTAATTTTTGAGTTTCATGAGCTTTTTGCATTTCACTGGAAGCTTTGGACGCATTCCACTGCCAGGCTTCACGATCACTGGAAATCAAACTTGAAAATAATTCATTAGCTTCATATAAATCGCCATCTCCGGGATTACCTGATAAAAGTTTTTGGATTTTATTCCATGTTTCTAATGTATTTTTCCAAAT
>JAZSRU010000051.1:0-18657 GCA_045538635.1 Victivallaceae bacterium | reverse complement strand
TTGACAAATTGACATTTCAATGTTAAATTTATTACGCATCTGATAAATCCTTTACTTTTTTTGTTGTTTCTATTAAAAAATAAAGGTCAGATGCACTTTTGTCAAGTATTTTTATCTTTCACAAAATTTCGGACAATAACTAAAATTGAGGACATTGATAAAAAATGAAAAAATCTCTTATTTTCAGTGCAGCAATAATAACCTTTTTGACAGGATGTACCATGAGCGAACAAGCCAATTACACTTATCCGGAACATTGTATTCCACCCGACCTTGAACGAGCAGAAATGGCATTGCAATTTGCTCAACCCTACGCAGCAGCCGTCACACACAAACATTATAACCGCGATAAAAACAATATTCCGCCCTATACCTTACCGCAATTCACCTCAAAAAGTGTCAAAGAATGGGAAGAAGTTGAACGCCCCCGCATTCTGAAACAGGTAAAAGAGTGTTTTTACGGAGAAATGCCCCCTGCCCCCGACTTTCTCGATGTCGAACTTCTCACACAGGTCAATGATGCGTTTGAAGGAACTGCCATATTGAAAGAGTTCCGCATTCACTGCCGCATGAAAAACGGAAAAAATTTTCACTTTGACACAATGCTTGTCGTGCCGAAAAATACAAAGACACCGCCACCGGTTTTTGTCGGATTAAATTTTTCAGGCAACCATACATATACCAAAGAACCGTCTGTAAGAATTTCACGCGGCATGGAATTCAGTACAATGGAACGCAAATTTTATCCGCTTTCAAAATATCGACGCGGTCAGTTCGACAATCACTCGTGGAATTTCCGTGAAGCAATAAAACGCGGCTATGCTGTCGCTACTGCCTGCTACTGGGAAGTCTGCCCCGACTACTGGACCGGTATCAAAAGAAGTCCTTTTACCCTCTTCTATGACGAAAAAGATTTGCGCATGGACTATGAAGTTTCTTACCGTGAAACCCAAATCGAAAAATGGACCCGCCCCGTCGGGATTATCGGTGCATGGGCATGGGGAATTTCCCGTATTCTTGACGCGCTGGAAAAAGAACCGCTCGTTGATGCAACCCGCGCCGCCGTTATCGGTCATTCCCGCTTGGGCAAAACCGCTCTTTTTGCAGGTGTATGCGACCAGCGTTTCAAACTTGTGATATCCAATAATTCAGGCAATGGCGGCGCTAAACTCACCCGCCGCAAAATCGGCGAAACATTGCCATTTTCATACTGGTTTCATCGTATGTGGTATTGCGGGCAGCTTGCATGGTATGTCGAGAAAGAATATACGCTTCCCTTTGACCAGCACATGTACCTTGCATTGATAGCTCCCCGTGCGCTGTGCGTTGCAAGTGCCACCGAAGACCTTCATGCCGACCCGGAAGGAGAATTTCTTGCTACCCGCAACGCAGAACCGATCTGGAAACTTTATGGTCAAAAAGGTCTTGGCACTGATATAATGCCGACCACACCGCAAACTCTCGGCAGTGAGAAACTCTTTTACAATCTCCGGGCGGGAAAACACGCCGTTACCGCCAAAGACTGGGAGTGTTATTACGATATCGCAGACAAGGTTTTCAATATGAAATAACCGTTAAACATCCTCATATTGTCCGGCCATTGGCATTGATGACCGGACATTTTTTATGCTCAAATATGTAGTTGTCTTCATAAATAGAATAAGTTTTTTATTAAATGTTACTTTTTTCCTTGATTTTTCAAAAACAATGCATTATATTACGGCAAAAAGATGATTTTATGCTCAAAATCAAGGAGTTTTGTTATGGATATAAAAGATTTTGAAGTCGATAAACTCGGCGAGTGCCGGATCGAAAACCCCATCCGTCATGCCGATTTCGTAAATGACAAACAGCGTGTTGTTTATCCTGCTGAAACAAGTGCGATAAAACAATTTGCAGATAAATTTGATAAATTGCCGAGCTTTGAAACCGCCGGTGTCCGTTCAAAAATATTTCACGATCCGGCATGGAGCAAAGCAGCTATTATCACAGCCGGAGGCCTTTGCCCCGGATTGAACCATGTTATAAAATTTCTCACCCGCACTCTCCGTACAGAATACAAAGTGCCGGTCGTTTACGGTATCCGTTACGGCTACCGCGGTCTGATCCCGTCATATCATCACGAACCTATGATCCTCACCGAAGACAATGTTGACGATCTTCATGAAGCCGGCGGTTCAATTCTCGGTTCTTCCCGCGGCAGACAGGATGAGGATGAAATGGTTGATACTCTCGTCAGGATGAATATCAATCTCGTTTTCTGCATCGGCGGCGACGGAACTCTCCGCTGCGCCCATGACCTCGCTCAAGTCATCAAAAAACGCAAACTCGCTATCAGTGTTGTCGGTATTCCCAAAACTATTGACAACGATATCTCCTTTATTGATAAATCTTTCGGCTTTGAAACCGCAGTTTATTCAACCGGTTCATTTATCAGCGCGGCACACAATGAAGCAAAAGGCGCATACAACGGTATCGGATTGATCAAAGTGATGGGCCGTGATTCCGGATTTATTGCTGCTTATGCCACATTGGCAAACTCCCATATCAACTACTGTCTGATTCCGGAAGCTCCGCTGCTGCTCGATGGAACCGGGCTTGATTCATTTCTGCCCAATCTGGAAAACCGCCTGAAACAGAAACATCATGCTGTTATAATCGTTGCTGAAGGTACCGGTCAGGATCTTTTCAAAAATCAGGAACGCAAAAAAGATGCCTCCGGCAATGTATTGCACAACGATATCGGTCTTTTGCTCAAAGAAAAAATCATTGAATATTTCAAGGCAAAAAATATTGAAATCAACCTTAAATACTTTGATCCGTCTTATGCTATCCGCAGCGTTCCGGCACGCGGTACTGATGCAGTTTTCTGTGCCATGCTCGCCCAAAATGCAGTTCATGCGGCTATGGCGGGCAGAACAGATATCGTCATCGGCCATTGGCACGAACATTTTACCCATGTTCCGATTACTCTGGCAACCAGACAACGGCGCAAAATTGACCTGAAAAGTCAGCTGTGGAACAGTGTTAAATCCGCCACTTGGCTCTATAAATAAGGAAAAATATGATCCGTTCTGTCTATTTGAGAATTTTTTTCCTTGGTCTGCCTTCATTGTATCTGGCATTATGGCTCAGCAGATTTTCGTTGAGCATGGTCAATGCTCTGCCTTACTATTACGGCATGATAATCACAGCATTCAGCATTTTCTGCGGTGCGCTGATAAGTTTTGTGCTGTTTCCGTCATTCGGTGATTTTTTCAAAAAAAATCACCTGCAGATAATCCTGGCTGAATTTATATTTCTGGGTATCGGTCATGTATTGAATATTATGGATGCCGGACTGTATTCCATGAGAAATGCAGAAATAATATACTATTTTGCAGGACTTGCGTCAATAGGCTTGATCGGTGCAAACTGCATGCAGCACAATGTAAAAGAAGAAAAAAATGTTCTGCTGCTCTCTTTTATTTTCGGCAGTATCATATCTTACTTTATCGGAGTCCAATATTTTGAACTGGCCCAACTGGATATTTTTCTCGGCAGTTCAGTAACTCTGATAATACTGCTGCATTTGTTGTGCATAAATAAAGAAAAATCATGGTACAGAATTATTTTCACCATACTGCTGGTGCTGATAAATATTACAATCATTACCAATATTTATCTTATCGACAAAAAGAATACTGCCGGATTGACTCATCTCGGATATTCAAAAGTCAACATCACTCCGGACGGCATCAATATTTATGATCATAAACGGCGCATTTTCAGAGATATCAGCAAATTCAGCATGCAGAATGCAAATGATCTGCTCGCATATCAGCTCCAGACTGATAAAAAAAATGTACATACTCTTTTCATCGGATATCCCGGCAGCCTGACTCCGCTGCTGCTTTATAAATCACCATTTACCGAAAAAGTTGATTCTTATTTCTGGGATATGCCGATACCGAAAGGATTTTTCCGCCCGACAAAATCCAGAAGTTTGTTTTTCAAGTCTGAATGGGACTTTCTGAAGCTCTCAAAAGAGGAGAAATTCGACCTTATCATTATCGAAAATATTCCGTTTGAAAGCGTTTCCAGCCGTCGTGTATTCATTCTTTACTGCAAAAGACTGCTCAACAGCAACGGTGTGCTGGTCATCCCTGAATATCTGGCACGCAAAAATGACGGTCAATATCTCAAAATTACCAAATCTTCGCCTCTGGTGATGATCATGGGAGCCAAAAGCACCGACAACGCCGAAGAATTGGAAAAGCGTTTTGATAAGTTCATTTCCGAACGGCTCTCAATTGTACCGGAAATCTGCAGTAAACAGAATATTCCGCACGAACTGGTCAAATCATACGATCCGGCAAGTTCTGCAGTTGTTCAAAGCGACTCACCTATCAACAAAGCATATTCTCACAATTTATTGAAAATTATGTTGTGGACAGGACTTGGCATTTACCTTGTTTTCAGGTTGTTTAAAAGCCGTTACAAAAACAATCAAAGTCTGTTTTTCACGTTTGAATCCGGGTTCACTTTCAGCATTATACTTTTTACCTCATTGATGCTGTTGTCCGAACTGCGGCTGGTGTATCCTTTTTTTCCGCCGGCTCTTTTCGGAATATCCCTGATGGTCATGCTGCCGTCCGGCGGCAAAAAGTGGAATTTTTTCTGTCAGACGGCTTTGATGATGATGCTTGTTTACTTCACTTCAATAAATTTCATCAGAGCGTTCCCGATCGTATATGTTCTGCCGGTGTTTCTGCCGTTGGGATTTCTGGCATTGTCATCGACTCTGGAAAATTGTAAATCCGGGTGCATAAATCATGATGAACCTAATCGCAATATTTATTTTGCTCTGGGAGTTCTTTTTACCCTGCTATTGCTGATTTGTGCAAAAAACAACAATCTCTATACAACACTGATATACATTGCAATCATCTCAAGAATATTCTATTTCTTCAAAATATAAACCATAAACAAGGAGGTAAAAATGAATATCTGGTTTTACATCTTAATTGGAATCGCAATCCTGTTCTTTCTGTACTTGTTCTTTGTGGTAATTCCGGTACGGCATTGGATCGCGGCAATTTTTTCCGGAGTTCATGTCAGCATTTTTTCACTGATCGGAATGCGTTTGCGCCAAGTGCCGCCGCCACTGATCGTTGATGCAATGATCCAGACACAGAAAGCGGGGATTTTTATCCCATCCGACATTCTTGAAGCTCATTATCTCGCAGGCGGCAATGTTCTCCGCGTGGTATCGGCTCTCGTTGCAGCTGACAAAGCAGGCATGAATCTCTCCGTTGAACGCGCAACCGCCATTGACCTCGCCGGTCGCGATGTCCTCGAAGCTGTCAAAATGTCAGTCAATCCCAAAGTTATCGAAACTCCGGAAGTCGCCGCTGTCGCCAAAGATGGTATTCAGGTCAAGGCTATTGCCCGCGTAACCGTTCGTGCCAATATCGACCGTTTGATCGGCGGCGCCGGTGAACAGACAATTCTCGCCCGCGTCGGTGAAGGTATTGTAACTACCATAGGCTCATCCGAAAATCACAAAAAAGTTCTCGAAAATCCGGACAGTATCTCCACTACGGTTCTCAACAAAGGACTTGACTCCGGGACTGCTTTTGAAATCCTTTCCATTGATATCGCAGACGTCAATATCGGCAAAAATATCGGCGCACAACTTCAAACTGATCAGGCCAATGCCGATAAAAATATCGCACAGGCAAAAGCAGAGGAACGCCGTGCAATGGCAGTTGCCTCCGAACAGGAAATGAAAGCAAAAATCAGCGAAATGCGCGCCTTGCTGGTTGAAAAAGAAGCCGCAGTTCCTCTGGCTCTCGCTCAGGCTTTCCGCAATGCCGCTCAACAATAAAATTTTACGAAAGGATTTTTAAATTATGGATACTTTTCTTTTGATAGTTCTGATTGCTGCAATCATTCTTTTGCTGATAATTTTCTGTATTGTAATTCCGATCCCGCTCTGGATCGCCGCGATTTTCTCCGGAGTTCACATTAAAATTTCAAGTCTGATCGGTATGCGTTTGCGCCGTGTCCCCCCTGCAATCATCATCTCTGCTATGATTCAGGCAAAAAAAGCTGATCTCCATGATGTCACCAGCAATGCTCTCGAAGCTCATTATCTTGCAGGCGGACATGTTTTGCGGGTCATCTGGGCATTGGTTGCCGCAGATAAAGCACAAATTCCGCTGACTTTGCAGAAAGCAACCGCCATCGACCTCGCAGGACGCGATGTTCTCGATGCCGTCAAAATGTCGGTCAATCCCAGAGTTATCGAAACTCCGATGGTCGCCGCAGTAGCACAGGACGGTATTCAGCTTATCGCTATTGCACGCATTACTGTTCGTGCCAATATCGACCGTCTGGTCGGCGGAGCCGGTGAAGAAACCATTCTTGCCCGTGTTGGAGAAGGCATTGTCACTACCATCGGTTCATCTGATTCCCATAAAAAAGTCCTTGAAAATCCGGATATGATTTCAAAAACTGTTTTGAGCAAAGGACTGGATTCCGGTACCGCTTTTGAAATCCTCTCCATTGATATCGCCGATGTCGATGTCGGCAAAAATATCGGTGCAGAACTCCAGATGGCCCAGGCAAATGCTGACAAGGAAATCGCTCAGGCAAAAGCCGAGGAACGCCGCTCCATGGCAATCGCTTATGAACAGGAAATGCGCGCAAAAATCCGCGAAATGGAAGCCCGTGTCGTCGAAGCCGAAGCACAGGTTCCACAAGCTATTTCCGAAGCTCTCAACAGCGGAAAACTCAGCATTATGGATTATTACAACATGAAAAATATCATGGCGGATACTGATATGCGCCACTCAATCGCACATCCTGTTTCCGGCAAAAATCAGGGTAAATAAAATATGGAAGAATGGATCGATATTTTAATTTTTGCGGCGATCATCATCGCCAATATCTTTGGAGCAGTTATCAAGTTGAAGCGCAAAAGAAAAGCTGTCCGGAAACTTGATTTGCCCCCGCAGGAAAAAGTTGATATTCCCGATGATAATTTTTTTGCAGAGGAGGAGGAAGAAGAGGAATACTCTTTCAATGAAACTCATTTCGAGCAATCGTATGCTGCTGAACAGCAAATTGAGAACATTGAAAGAAATCATACAGCCCCTGCCCCCTTCCCGCAAACAACCGCAGCCAATGCGCCGTGTCATGAATGTCCGCCGGAAACTTCAGATAATTTCTGCAGTTCTCAAAGTTTTGCAGATGATGAAGAGGATGACGATTCTTTTGACTATGGTGAATTTATGCGTCAGCACGGCAGAGAGGCCTTTATTCTCACTGAAATAATTCTCCCTGCCAACTCCAGACAAAGGTCATAAAATCCATACATGGCATCATTTGGACATCTGAAACACAGGATTTATTATAATATAATATAATAAAATAATCCTGAAATATTCAGTTTTGTCATTGAAAAAAATAAATTCTCATGTATAGTATGACGACAGATTGTGAAAAAACATCTGCCGTCATATTTTTTCGTGTTTTTATAAGTAAAAATCTTAATCAGATAGGAACTTGAAATGTTTAAACCGGTAAATAACAATATCGATTTTGCCAGACAGGAAGAGGAAATCCTCGAACTCTGGCAGAAAAACAACACTTTTCAGAAATCATTGGACCAGCGCGAAGGCAAAGAAGAATTCGTTTTCTATGACGGTCCTCCGTTCGCAACCGGCCTCCCCCACTACGGCCATTTGCTCGCCGGCACCATCAAAGATGTTGTCCCCCGTTATCAGACAATGTGCGGCAAATATGTTTCACGCCGTTTCGGATGGGATACTCACGGTCTGCCCATCGAAGCTCTCGCTCAGGACGCTCTCGGCATCAACGGTTCTCATGAAATCCGTGAATTCGGTGTTGACAAATTCAATGAGCAATGCCGCTCAATGGTTCTCCGTTATGTCGATGAATGGCGCAGAACTGTCAACCGCATGGGACGCTGGGTCGATTTTGATAATGATTACAAAACCATGAATCCCAACTTCATGGAATCAATCTGGTGGATTTTCAAACAGCTCTGGAATCAGGGCCGGGTTTACAAATCATACCGCATCATGCCTTATTCATGGAAACTCTCCACTCCGCTGTCAAACTTTGAGGCAGGTTCCAATTACAAAGACGTTCAGGACCCCGCAGTTACCGTCAGAACCAAAGTTATTACCGGTGCCGCTCCCGCATGGGGCGATACTTATTTGCTGGTCTGGACCACAACCCCGTGGACATTGCCGGAAAACCTCGCCATCTGCGCCAGCGCAAATGTTGAATACAGCATTGTCCGCGACCTCACCGATGACAAAAAAGCATGTTATGTCATGGCGACTGCACGAATTTCATCTCTCTTCCGCAAACCCGAAGAATACGAAATCGTTACCACTCTCAAAGGCAGCGAAATCAAAGGCTGGACATATGAACCGCTTTTCCCGTATTTTGCAGAATACCGCGAAGCAGGTGCTTTCCGCGTTCTCAATGATGATTATGTCAGTACCGATGACGGTGTAGGTCTGGTTCATATCGCTCCGGCATACGGTGAAGATGACTTCCGCGTTGCCCGTGAAGCCGGTATCGAAGTCATTGCCGACCCGCTGGATATGTCATGCAACTTCACCGACAAACTTCCCGAATATGCCGGACGATTCTGCAAAGATTGCGACAAAGATATTATCAAGCGTCTGAAAGAAGAAGGCAAACTCGTTCATCAGGCAACTATCACTCACAGCTATCCTTTCTGCGACCGTACCGACACACCCCTCATTTACCGCGCAATCGAAGCATGGTACGTCAAAGTCGAAGACCTCCATGAACGCCTCGCTGCCAATAACGAAAATGTCCGCTGGCAGCCTGAACATGTCGGCGGCAAACGCTTCACCAACTGGCTGTTGAATGCGCGCGACTGGAATATTTCCCGCAACCGTTTCTGGGGTTCCTGCATTCCCGTCTGGATCAATGATGAAGATCCCGAAGACCGCATCTGCGTCGGCAGCGTCGCTGAACTGGAAGAACTTTCCGGCGAAAAAGTTACCGATCTCCATAAACATTTTATCGATAAAATCGTTATCAGAAAAGACGGCAAAACTTATCACCGCACTCCGGAAGTTCTCGACTGCTGGTTTGAATCAGGTGCTATGCCTTATGCCCAGGAACATTATCCTTTTGAAAACAAAGAGCGTTTTGAAAAGAATTTCCCCGCCGACTTCATTGCTGAAGGTCTGGATCAGACCCGCGGCTGGTTCTATACTCTGATGGTTCTTGCCACCTGCCTTTTTGACAAATCACCGTACCGCAATGTAGTCGTCAATGGTTTGATTCTTGCCGAAGACGGACAGAAAATGTCAAAACGCAAGAAAAATTATCCCGACCCGCTGCATGTTGTCAATAATTACGGTGCTGATGCGCTGCGTTTGTTCATGCTCGGCTCTCAAGTCGTCCGTGCCGAAGACCTCAAATTCTCCGAAGCAGGCGTCAAAGAAATCCTCCGCGGCGTGATGATCCCCATGTGGAACGCTTACAGCTTCTTCATCACATACGCCAATATCGACAATTTCGTACCGGCAAACGACAAAATGCCGGAAAAAGTTTCCAATGTCCTCGATAAATGGATTTTGAGTTCTCTCTCCCAGATGGTTGGAGAAATCCGTTCAGAAATGGATCGCTACAACCTCCAGAAGAGCGCAAACCGTTTCGCAAAATTCATCGACGACCTCACAAACTGGTACATCCGCCGCTCACGCCGCCGTTTCTGGAAAAGCCAGAACGATACCGACAAAACTGAAGCTTATGCAACTTTGTACTACTGTCTGGTAACTTTCTGCAAAGCAGCAGCCCCCTTCATCCCCTTCATTACCGAAGCCATGTACCAGAACCTCCGTCAGGACGGCATGTCCGAAAGCGTACATCTCTGCGATTATCCCACTCCCGATGACTGCCGTGATGTCTATTTGGAAAAACAAATGGAATACACCATGAATGCCGTTTCTCTCGGCCGCTTCCTCCGCACCCAGAACAACCTCAAAGTCCGTCAGCCGCTCGGCCGCGCACTCCTCGTTGCTCCTGATGCAGAAGCAGAAAAAATGCTCAGAGATACTGTTTCAATCATCGCCGAAGAACTCAATGTCAAAAATGTTGAATTTGAAGCCGATGAAGGCGCACTCGTCAAGCGTTCCGCCAAAGCAAACTTCAAGGTTCTCGGTGCAAAACTCGGCAAAAATATGAAAGACGGTGCTGCTCAAATCGCCAAATTCACCGATGCCGAAGTCGCTTCAATCGTCAAAGGCAATCCCGTTACCCTCACTTTCGCCGACGGTTCAAATGCTGAAATCACCGCTGATGACCTCATCATCCAGCGCGAACAGAAACCCGGCATGACCGTTGCCTCCGAAAACGGTATCACAATCGCTCTTGACACCACTCTGAACGATGAACTCATCGCCGAAGGCTTCGCCCGCGAATTCGTCAGCAAAATCCAGAACCTCCGCAAAGAATCCGGATTTGATGTTGCCGACCGCATCACAATCGTTTACAAAAACGGTTCATACAATCCTGCAATCACAAAATTCAATGATTACATCAGTACTGAAACTCTCGCAACCTCAATTTGCGGCAGCGACAGTATTGAAAACGGTGTTGTTCTGGATATCAACGGCGACAATGTTGAAGTCGAAGTTGAAAGGTTTTAAACAACTCCATGCATGATTGTCCGGAAAATTGCAGCAAATGCACCAATAACGGTTGCGGCAGAATGAAACCGGTTATCTCCAAATTTCAAACCGGAGTTATACTGGTCATCATAGCCGCAATCGGCATGATCTTCTCTTTGCTCAAACAAGACAGAGAAAACAGCAAATTCTCCGGACAATACTCTTATCCGGTCATGGGAACAGTTTTTACTGCTGATTTTTTTGAACCGGAACAAGTTGCGGAAAAAGCTGCCAAAGCTGTTTTTGCAGAATTGAAAAAAATTGAAAACATGTGCAATATTTTCGATCCTGAAAGCGAAATCTCAAAGCTCAACAGCAATGCTGCAAATGCACCGTTTATATGCAGTTGTGAACTCTATTCCATGCTCGTTTACTGCCGTTTGGCACACAAAATCACCGGTGGGGCTTTTGATATCACAGCCAAACCACTGATGGATCTGTGGGGATTTTACCGGCAGCAGAACAATGTCCCGACAACAGCTGAAATAAAAACTGTACTCACAAAAGTCGGTATGGATAAAGTAAAATTCAATGATCAAAACAATTCAGTTTTCTTCACCGTCCCCGGCATGGCTTTTGACCTCGGAGGAGTCGCCAAAGGCGCCGCTCTGGATGCCGCTGTCAAAGCAGCACGCAATGCCGGTGCAGAGAATTTCATACTCAATCTCGGCGGCAATATCGCCTGCCGCGGAAAAAACAAAAACGGCAGAGATTTCTTTGAAATCGGTATCCGCGATCCGCGCAAACGCGATGCTGTCATTGATAAACTGCACCTTTCAAATGCATTCTGCGCCACAAGCGGAGATTATGAACGGTTTGTCGTACTCAATGGCAGAAAGTATTCTCATATAATGAACCCGCTGACCGGATATCCTGTGCAGAATATGTGCAGCGTAACCGTCGTTGCCGATAAAGGTATCGACAGCGATATTTTTTCCACAGCATGTTTCATCCTCGGCAGTAAGGAAGCAGACAGATTCATTCAGACAAAAAAAATAAATGATGTCTGTTCAGTTTCCATCGCAGAAGATAATTCATTCAGTTATTCTCATGGTTTTAATCATATAACAAAAGAGGTAAAAAAATGATTCACCCCACTTCAGTAATCGCTCCCGGAGCAGAAATCGATCCCAGCGTTGAAATCGGCCCTCTGTGCTATGTCGGCCCCAATGTCAAAATCGGTCCCGGATGCAAACTTATCAGTCATTGCAATATCGACGGTCATACAACCATCGGCAGTAATAATGTTTTTCATCCGTTCAGCGCTATCGGTCAAGTTGCACAAGACCACGGCGTTATCCCCGGTTCCGTAAGCTATGTGGAAATCGGCAATGACAACATTTTCCGCGAAAATACAACCGTTCATTCCGGTACCAAACCTGATACTGTTACCAGAGTCGGCAATCACTGTATGTTCATGGCAGGTTCACACATCGCTCACAACTGTCAGGTCGGCAACAATGTAATTATCGTCAATGCATCAGTTCTCGGCGGTTATGCTGAAGTCGCTGACAATGCTCTCATTTCAGGTTTGTGCGCAGTCCACCAGTTCTGCCGCGTTGGACGCTTCGCTATGATTTCCGGTGTCAGCGCGATGTCAAAAGATGTTCCCCCGTTCATGACCGCAGAAGGCCGTAACGGCGGTGTCAAAATGGTCAACCTCGTCGGTTTGAAACGCGCCGGTTTCTCTGATGAAACAATCCGTATCATCCGCAATATTCATAAAGTTTTCTACCGCAGCGAACTCTCTCCCACCAATGCTCTCAAGAAAATCAAAGAAGAATTCCCCCAGATTCCCGAAGTTCTCGAATTTATCGAATTCTGCGAAACAAGCAAAAAAGGTGTTCTTGCTGCCAAAGTCGACGGTCACCGCGGCTGATACAAAATTATATAAATAAGGAAATAGAAAAATGTCTCTCAATCTTACTGTCAATCCAAAATTCAACACACGCAAAGGCCCCGTCGTCCTCGCCATTCTCGATGGAGTCGGTTTCGGCAAATACACCGACGGTGATGCAGTTCTCAATGCTTACACCCCCACCCTCGACAATCTGATGAAAACCTGTCCCTTTACCAGACTCAAAGCTCACGGTACTGCCGTAGGTATGCCTTCTGATGCAGACATGGGCAACAGCGAAGTCGGTCACAATGCCATCGGCTGCGGACGCGTTTTCTCTCAAGGCGCAAAACTCGTTGATGATGCAGTTACTTCAAAAAAACTCTTTGACGGCGAAGTCTGGCTCAAACTCGTTGACTTCGTCAAAGCCAACAATTCAACTCTGCATTTCCTCGGACTTTTCTCCGACGGCAATGTCCACAGCAACATCAATCATTTGAAGGCAATGGTCGAAGAAGCTAAAAAAGCCGGTGTCAAAAAAGTCCGTATCCACGCTCTCCTCGACGGACGCGACGTCCCCGAAACTTCAGCTCTCGAATACATCCGTCCCTTTGAAGAATTTCTCACTTCTCTCAACGATGCTGATTTCGATGCCCGCATTGCCTCAGGCGGCGGCCGCATGGTTATCACCATGGATCGTTACGGCGCAAACTGGGATATGGTTCGCAAAGGATGGGAAATACATGTCCACGGCAACGGAGAAATGTTCAAATCAGCCGAAGAAGCTGTTACCGAACTCCGCAACCGCACCAAAGCTATCGATCAGGATCTGCCGCCTTTTGTCATCTCCGATGACGGCAAAACTCCCGTTGGCGCAATGGCAGACGGTGATGCGGTTATTTACTACAACTTTCGCGGCGACCGTTCTCTGGAAATCACTGCCGCCTTTGAAGATGACGATTTCACTCATTTTGACCGTGGTTTCAAACCCGCTGTCATGTATGCCGGCATGATGGAATACGACGGCGATTTGCACCAGCCAAAAAACTTCCTCGTCAATCTCCCCGAAATCGACCGCACCATCGGCGAATACCTCTGCAACAGCGGAATCAAACAGTTGGCAATCTCCGAAACACAGAAATTCGGTCATGTTACATACTTTTTCAACGGCAACAAATCCGGCAAATTCAATGAAGAACTCGAAGATTATGTTGAAATCAAATCCGACATCGTTCCCTTTGAACAGCGCCCGTGGATGAAAGCCGCAGAAATCACTGATAAAATCATCGAAGCAATCGAAAGCAATAAATACGGTATGATCCATTTCAACTTCCCCAACAGCGACATAGTCGGTCACACCGGTGACTTCCAGGCCGTTCTCGTCGCTATGGGCGCAGTCGATATCTGCCTCGCCCGTATCAAAGACGCTGTCGAAAAAGCCGGCGGGGTCATGATTGTTACCGCTGACCACGGCAATGCCGACGACATGATCGAACACGATAAAAAAGGTGAAGCAAAATTCGATAAAAACGGTCAGGTCTGCCGCAAAACCAGTCACTCACTCAATCAGGTTCCCTGTATCGTTTTCGATCCCGGTTATCAGGGCGAATATGATTTGGAACTCAATGAAGGTCTCGGCATCAGCAGTATCACTGCCACCTGTATCGAACTTCTCGGTTTCAATGCTCCCGAAGGCTATGACTCAAGCGTTCTCAAAATGCGCTGATTTATAAAAACCTGCAGTTGAATCAGGTTTCAGCTGCAGGTTACTCAATTCACTATATAATTTATACCGGAGAAACATCATGATCCGCAAATACGAAGATTTCAAATCCGAAGTCAGAAGCAAAATGCGCGACGGCAATGGCGATATACTTATCACTCACATCCTCGATACCGCCACTGACCTGAAAGCTCCCGTACGCCTTTTTGCCAGACTGACTATTGAAAAAGGCAATTCAATCGGTTATCACGAACATATCAACGAAGAGGAAGTTTTTTACATTCTCAACGGCATTGCCTCTCTCAATGACAACGGTACAGAAAAAATTCTCCGCAAAGGTGATGTCGCAGTAACCTCAAATGCCGGTCACTCCATCTCCAATATCGGTGAGGAAACCCTTGAAGTATTGGCGGTAATTCTGAAATTTTAACCACGGATAATAATATCATGCTGAAATCATCACGGAATATCATCAGCGCAATTGAGATAGGAACATCGAAAATCTGCGTCCTGATCGGCAATTCAAACCCCAACGGTCAACTGGAAGTCATCGGTCACGGTGAAGTGCCGACAGACGGTTCTGTTTTTAAAGGTGAAATTGTCGATATGGAGCGGGCTTTTGAACAGCTCAATACTGCACTGGATGATGCAGACCGTTCGTCCGGCGGAGAATTACGCAACAATCTCCTCTCTGTGGTCAGCGTCACAGGTTCAAACATTGATTGCGTTCACAGCGTGGGAACTGCGATAATCCGCACTCCGGATCAGAAAATTACAGAAAAAGAACGCTTCGAAGCCAATCAAGGCGCAAACATTCACAATATGCCTCAGGATAAAAAAATTATCCACACCGCAGTATCATATTATATTCTGGATAATCAGCGCCGTCTTTGCAACCCGGACGGTCAGATTGCCAATAAACTTGATGCTCATATCCAGATCATACGCGGCGACACCAACCGGATTGAAAATTTCAAAAATCTGGTTCTTGATGTCGGTTTCGATGAAAAAGCGGTTCTCTCTATTTTCAGCGGAACCTGTTCAGAAATGGGGATTCTTTCTGCTGATGAGAAAAAACGTGGTGTTCTGCTGGTCGATTTAGGGGCGGGCACGACAGAATATATGGTTGATTATAATGAAGGCATGATGGCAGGCGGCATGTTTCCTATCGGCTTCAATCATGTGCTGAATGATTTATCGATCGGACTTGATCTGCCTTTTGAATACTGCAGAAAACTTGCATCCAGCGGACAACTTGAAGCGTTGTTGAAAGGTACAACTGAATTTCTGGAATATCCCAATCCGCGTGGCGGCATGCGCAAAATACCGATAGGTTCTGTTGAAACAATTATCGAATTGCGTCTGCGGGAACTTTTCGGCATGATACACGATGCTCTCCGTCAGGAGGATGTCATTCAGAATCTTGATACCGGCGGAGTCTTGACCGGCGGCGGAGCATTGCTTTCCATGAGCCGCAATATTTTCGAAACAACATTCCAGTGTTCATCACGCATAGGTCAGCCGCATGATGTCATCGGTGCATCCGGAGAAATCAGTTCACCTCGTTACAGCACCGTTTACGGAGCGTTGAAAATCGCAGATGATCAGATACGGACATTCGATTTCAATACCGGCAAAACGCCGTTCCAGACTATTGATGCCATGATCAACAGCATTATATCTTTCGGCAAAAATATCAAGGAGTCGATCAATATATGAATAATGTAAAAAAAATCGCCCTTGTCGGTATCGGTCAGAATGGGTGCCGTACCATTTCAGAAATATCAACTCTGCGGCAGGCACAAAATTTTTCTCTTTTTGCCATTGATACCGACCGCCATACTCTCAACGAATGTAATATTGCAGAAGAACATAAACTGCTCGCCGGTGAAAACTGGCGGTACGGTCAGGGCTGCGGCGGTAATGCCATGGCAGGCTCACGCGCAATTGCTTCATCCAGAACACAGCTTGAAAATATGCTGTCCGGCTTTGATATGATATTTTTTACCGGAGGTCTGGGGCGCGGCAGTGCTTCAGGCGGATTGCCTATTCTCTCAAGTGTGGCAAAAAAACACAAAATCCCCTCAATTTTTATTGTTACCACTCCCTTTAAGATGGAAGGATTGAGCAAACAGCGCACAGCTGAAGCAACCTTGAAAAATGAACTTTATCCAATGGCTGACGTTGTTCTGGCACTCCCGAATGACCTTTTGTTTTCTATTCTTCCCGGCGATGTTTCTCTGGAGGAAGCATTCAAAACATCCAACCGCCAGATAGCCAAATGCGTAATATCTCTGGCTATGATTTTTTGCAATGGCAATCTGCTGCCGGCTAACCATGCGGATCTGGCTGAACTTCTGCGCCAGAAAAAAAGCTCCGTCAGCATCGGTATAGGTTTGTGCAGCGGCAAGGACTCTCCCGAAGAAAAACACTCTCTGCTGCTTGAAAGAATGCTGCAATCCCCCCTCCTCGGCGGTGTTCAGAAAATAAAAGAAGCTCACGCCGTTGTCGCCTCTCTGCTTGGCGGCAATTCCGCAAGCAGCGGAGATTGTCTGCATATTTTTGAAAAAATCCAATCCATGACTCCGGAAAACTGCAAACAAATACATTCTTTCAGTACAGATGAATCTCTCGGAGAATCAATGCTTTTGAGCGTTATTACGATCAAATTTGATGAATCTAATGATTTTGAAACAGTTCTCGGAGTCACTCCCGAAGTCAAACATCCACGCAACAGCAAACATGATGACATATCCGAACAGCTCGGTTTGCCGCTGGATGCCAAATCTCGCGGCATCATGGAAAATACAACTCCGACTCTCATCAACAATGAAGATATGGATATCCCGACTTTCCAGCGTAAACAGATAAAAATTGATTCCGGTAAATAATTTTTAAAAGGACACAATATGAAGACTGAACTTGAAAATTTTGTTGCAATGCGTTACGGAATGTTCATTCACTACGGACTTTTCAGCATGCTTGAACGCGGCGAATGGGTCATGAACCGCGAAAAAATCTCTCCGGCTGAAATGGAGAATATCGCCGCAAAATTCAATCCGGTAAACTTCAATGCTGATGAAATCTGTCAGCTCGCTGTTGATGGAGGCATGAAATATCTCGTTTTCACGACCATGCACCATGAAGGTTTTCGCATGTATGATACAGCGTTGACCTCTTTTAATGCCAAAGCTGTCTGCGGACGCGACCTCATATCGGAAATCGTTGCGGCTGCAAAAAAATACGGCTTGAAAATCGGACTTTATCACAGTTTGAACAACTGGCATGATCAGCCGGATGCAGTTGCTGCACTTGAATCAAAAGATGCTTATGAAACTTTTATCAGCAATACCATGAATCGCATCCGCGAACTTGTCAGCAAATTTGAACATCTGGATATTTTCTGGTATGACGGCTGGTGGCCGTTTGATGCCGAAGGCTGGCAGGCGGAAAAAATGAATGATATGGTGCGCGAATTTCATCCGGATATTCTTTTCAATGGCAGAAATTGTCTTCCCGGCGACTTCGGAACTCCGGAACAACACCTCTCCGTCCCTGAACCATGGCGCCCATGGGAAGCATGTATGACTTTGAACGACCATTGGGGATTTCACCGCGGCGATGATGAATGGAAATCGCCCAAAACTGTTATCAAAATGCTCCTTGCCTGTGCCAACGGCAAAGGAAATCTGCTGCTGAATGTCGGTTTGCGCGGCGACGGTTCCATTCCAGAACAGACCTCAAAAATCATCAGAGAAGTCGGTTCCTGGATCAAAAACGGCGGCATTGATGCGATTTCAAACAATAACATTATGAAACTCGGCCCGTATTACCGCAAAGCAGATGAACATACTGACTGGGATCACAATGTAATATTTTCATCATCAGGTTCAAATCTCTGTCTGACCTTGCTTTACGATCCCGGCGACATACTTACTTTGAGCGGGATTGAATCAAAAATCAGCAAAATATCATCATTCAACTGTCCCGATATTCCATTCCGTCAACTGAATGACAAAGTTATAATAGAACTGCCGGAAATTCTGCATTCGCAATTCTGTCCGGTTCTGAAAATGGAATGTAACGGCATTCCCTCGATTTACCGCACAGGCGGTATGCGCGTGCCGGAATGCAGACATCCGCGTTACGATCCGGCACCGTCAGATATTCAATATTGAAAATCCCGTCCGCATAAAAAAATACTGATTTTTATAATAAAAAGCTGCTGTTGCAAAAATGATTCTGCGGGAAAGACACCTTTTTGAAAAAAGGTTATCTTCCCCGCACCCCATCTTTCAAAAACTTTTAAGAGGAATTGCTATTGTTACCGATAAAAACAATTCCGAATTTTTTTTATTTCCTTAAAA
>JAZSRU010000062.1:0-2122 GCA_045538635.1 Victivallaceae bacterium | reverse complement strand
AGTGTTTTCCGGAGTTTCAGCTTGCGGAGTAAGCGGATCGGGCATGGTATTATCCTTTCAGTTTGACAGATTGATGGTGAACAGTGTAAAATATACCACAACTGCAAAAAAAAGTCAAGTGAGCCAATTTCAAAAGTCCTTGTATATTACTCCCCGGTTATCAGATAGCAGCAGCTCCCTTTGGCGAGAATGGGTATTTCAACTCGTCGGAGCCAAAGGTGAAGAGCTGCTGCTTGACAGATGATCAAAGTAATGCTACGGTAACTGGTGTGTGATTTCGGTTGATCACGAAAAAACACACGGAAGACACAGCATCCAAAATTCCTAGATCTTTGAGATCGTTTTTGAGGTAATGCGTGTCTTCCGTTACCGTGCTCTTCACAAAAGGTCGTAAACACCATCTTGAACATAAAGTTCGTATAGTTGCAAGGATGACCAGTGAGGCACATATATCAATATACAACAGAAAGGTAAAAATGCAAGAGTCAAACAAAAAATTGTGGGTAGGCATTGATGTTGGATCAAAATCTTTCCATGCTGCACTGGATTTACCGATGTTATTTGAAAATCAACCGGCTGTATCAGTGGTTGATCTTCCGCAACGTGAATTCAAATTTACCAATGCAGGTGTTAAAAGTTTTTTGAGTTGGGTGCAAACTCAGCAGAATGACTTCTTTGCTGAATATTCAGAAGATAATTTTGATGATCTTCCTTTGAATATTGTAATGGAATCTACTGGAATTTATTCAACTCAATTAGAGAAAAAGATTCTTGCGTTATCTCCTTTGTGTAATATTATCATAGCCAATCCAGAACCGATAAAATCATTTTGTATTTCTTTGAATATCAAAAATAAAACCGATAAAAGCGATGCCCAAGTCATTGCAAGATACGGTAAAGAGCGCACACCGGAAAACAAAAAGAAAATATCCCCGGAAATGGAAAAATTGCGTTCTTTATCCCGCGCTAGAATTTTTTTGAAAGATCAGAGAACTGCTATGGGAAATTATCATGACAATGTCATTGATAGTTTAGCAAAAAGAATGTGCAGTAATGTCATTAAATCCATAGAAAAAGAGATCACGGGATTGGATCGGGAAATTGATAAGATCATTTCAATATCTCCGGAAATCAAACATGAAGTGGACATTATGACTTCTATGCCTGGTATTGGTCAGGCTACTGCAGTAACTTTATTGAGCGAATTGGGGTCTTTAAAAGATTATGAGACAAGAGAGAAAATAACTGCAATGAGTGGATTGAATCCCGTAAGAAAACAATCCGGAACAAGTGTCAATTCCACTCATTTAAGCAAAAAAGGAAGCCCCTTGGTCAGACGCTTCCTTTATATGTGTTCGAAGACAGCATTGCCACGTATTCACGTTTTGCAAGATTTGTATGACAGGTTACTTGCCAGAGGCAATACCAGAATGCAGGCACGATGTGCTGTAATGAGAAAAATGTTATTAATTCTCCGGGGAATGGTCATAGCCGATAAAGAATTTGATAAAAATTACCAAAAAATTTCAAAATCGGCTTGACTTTAAGCAAACCATCTCAAATGCCCGGCTGGCAACATTGTATTTTATATAATGGCAATTTGGAGCCAAGTCACGAAGCAAAATATATTTTGCACAACAATCCAACTCGGCATTAAATTCTGTCGAAATATTCAGGAGATCTGCATTCTTTGTCAGCAAGTCAATAAATCGTTGTTCAGGCCAGAACAGTATGACACATCCAATTGCCTCTGCTTCGTTCTCAACAGTTTCGTTTTGTTCAACGGTTTCCTGAAGACCTTCTTCTATTTTTCGGTCAGACCATCCGTTTAATTTATTCGCCTCATGTTCAAGTATCAAGTGACCAATTTCATGAACAATATACTTTTTATAATATCTATCCCGATTCGCAGAGCCCTGAAATTTTTTATCAATCAAGATGACTTTGACTAAATTTCCGTACTGATCAGGCGTATGAACCAGAATGGAGTTGCGACCTTTCAAATCAGCATCAGTCCGCACCACTATTGAATGGCGACGCAATAAGTTGTTTATAAATGCTTGTTTTGACTGCCAACTGTTATTCCACCCTAAATCAGACAGTTTTTGAATATAATCCAATG
>JAZSRU010000047.1:0-13131 GCA_045538635.1 Victivallaceae bacterium | reverse complement strand
ACCGCTTGGCCACCGACTTGGGGATTGCCCATGCGGATTTGCAGCAGTCGGTACTCTTTTTCGCCTTCAAGAGCCATGTTCCATGTGTTGCGTTTGAAAATGTTCAAACGGGCGGCGGCCTGGGGATGATTTTTAACGGCGGCTTCGGCTTTTGCCATCAAATTTTTGAGTTTAGCCATGCGTTCGGGAGTTCCCATTTTGGTCCAGTTTATCTCAGCGGAGGTAATACCTGTACCCCAGTAGGGATGTCTCACGCCTTTGGGACTCATGACCTGTTTGGTATTTTTGCGCCATTCAGCAGGGATATTTTCGGGATTGAGATAGGCTTTTTCGATAATGTCGTAAAATTCCTGCATGTACTTGGCGGCAGGACCGTAGTAGTGAGCAAAATAGTCGTCAATGAGTTTCTGAGTGTCAAGTGTCGGGTCAATGGCAAGACGCAGCAGAAGATATGCTTCAAGTTTTAAGTGAGTAAGTTCTGTTTCAGAGAAGATACCTCTGATACCATTGGCGGCAAACTCTTTCATCTGTTCAGCGGCAAAATGCGGATAGAAACCGGGGAAGGGTTTGTATTTGCCGTAGTGATGGTTGGCGTCCCATGACGGACCGAAAGTGTAAAGCCAGAGAGTCAGCATGCGGTTTTTACCCTCTTTGGCAATCCATTTTTTGTAGGCGTCATGCTGGAATTTTCTGACGACGGGGTGATACCAGTTGTAATAAGTAAGGCACATCTGGACGGAGACATTGGATGGCAGAGTGACTTTGTCGGGATAGCCGAGAGTTGAGATATATGCGAGGGTTGAAACTCCGGCGGCGGGATTGCGTTTGGCAACTTCATTGGCGACATCGGCAATGAATTTGAATTTGGCGTTGCTGACATCGCGGTTGCCGGAAAGTTTCAGGCATTTTGCGCATTTGCAGTAGCCTCCGGTGTCGCCGCCCTGAATGGGATAGAAAAAGGGTTTGCCTTCAAAGCGTGGAAGGAGAGTTTCTTTTTCATCATAGCGGGTGGAGAAGTTGAGCCAGCCGCCTTTGACATTGCCGCCGTTAAAGTAGGTCATGACTTCGTCGGCGTAATATTTGACAGTTTCGGGATTGGAGTAGCAGAGCTGAGGAGGAATGTCTTTGTCTCCGGGATAGTTTGAGCGCAGAATCGGGTCAACGCCTGCGCCTTTGCCGGTGTAGCCTTTGGCGAACAATTCTGGGCGTTTTTGGATAAATTGAGTATCAAAACCTTTGCGTTTGGCGACACCCCAGTGTTTGAAATAAATACTGTACTGGTTGTGGTTGGTTCTGCCGAAAAACTCGCATTGGCGCCAGCGGAGCTGCCACAAATGAAGCTGCCGCCTTGATAATTTATAATTGTAATAACAAGTGGAGATACGGAACGCATCAAACTTCGGTATATATTCTTTGGTCACGCCGTCAGCGGTGACGGTTTTTGACGGAGTGAAACAGCAATCGGCATCTTCGGGGCCGAAAAAACGGACGCCGAGAGCATCTTCCAGAAATTGATATGCACCGAAAAGGGTACCGTTGTACGCGAATTCCACTTTGGGAAAAGTATCGACTTTTGCATAATTTACGGTATTGTAAACAGGAGAATCTTTGCCGCAGATGATGATATTGTTTTGGTCATAGGCAACTTGCCAGAATTCTCCTGTGAGCTTGCGCGGCAGTTCAGAAGTAATGATGATATTGCCGGTACTGTTTGATTTTTCTGATTTTTTTATGATTGGCAGTTCAGTTCCTGATATTTTTTTCAGAAAGAAGTTGATTTCAAGAGCCGCCATTTGTGCGGATGCAGTCGGTTTGTCATCGAGGATGATCATTGATACGGCTTTGCCGTTGTTGACCAAAGTTACGGGCGAGCCGGGCAGCATGAGCGCAACGGCGAACATTGCAATACATAAAAGACGTTTCATTTTTTCTCCTTTTTGTTTTTTTGAGTATTGTCTTTTTTTGCTGATTACTGATAATATATATCATTAAAAATAATAATTCAAGTTGTTACAGTGTCAATTAATATCAATTTTGTGTCACTATGTAGAATTGATTGAACATAAAATTTGAAAAAATATAAATAAAAAACAGTAAAATATTTGCAAAAATAATTTTATGTTGTATATTTTTGTGTAAAATATCAAAATAAAAATCTGAAAGGAATTTTCTATGCAGACCAAATTTTATGAACTCGTTGTTGTCGGCGGCGGGGTCGCTGGTTGTGCCGCCGCTCTCGCTGCCGCCCGCAGAGGTGTCAAAACAGCGTTGATAGAAAAAACTGTTTCCATGGGCGGACTTGCCACTAACGGACTGGTGCTGGTATATCTCGGACTTTGTGACGGCATGGGACATCAGGTTTCATTCGGGATCACCGAGGAACTGCTCAAAAAATCAAATACCTACGGACCTTATGAGCCTAAAAATTGGCAGCAGGGTTTGCAGAGATATGAAATATTTTTTTCTCCTGCCTCTTTTGTGCTTGCACTTGATGAAATGCTGACGGAAGCGGGCGTTGATATGTGGTTTGATACTGTGCTTGTTGATGCGGAAAAGGACGCGGATAATCGCATACGCTCAGTTGAAGTTTTCAATAAAAGCGGCAAAATCAAACTTGAGGCGGATTGTTTTATTGATGCTACCGGTGATGCTGATTTGGCGTATATTGCAGGCAATGAATGTATTGAATCGACTAATGCGCTTGTTGCATGGGTGATTGAACACCGTGATGATATGAAATCCGACGGCAGTGTTTTTAAATTCAATGACAATACTGCGATTAAAATTTTTGCCAATCCGCTTTCAAACGCTGATACTGAACGCGGCATTTCCGGCAAAACTGTTTCAGATTTTGTTATCCGTTCCAGAAAAAAATATCTTGATTTTCTCAAAGAGGAATATGAATCATGCCGCTCAAACCGAAAGAGCCGTTATCCGGTTTCTCTGCCCACTATGCCGACCATGCGCAAGACCCGCTGTATCAGAGCTGTTCAGCCGCTCACTTCCGAAATGGAGTGGCAGAGCGTTGAAAACAGTGTCGGAATTGCCGCAGACTGGCGTTCAAAAAATCGTATCTGGGAGCTTCCTTACGGGATGCTTTTGCCTGATAATATTGAGGGGATGCTTGCAGCTGGACGCTGTGCAGGAGCTATAGATGATGCGTGGGAAGTTTCCCGTGTCATTCCGGTTGCGGCAATCACCGGTGAGGCAGCAGGTGCGGCGGCGGCGCTCGCGGTAAAAAAACAAATCCTGCCTTCGCAAGTTGATTATTCCGAATTGGCAATTGAACTGCAGCAAAACAGATTTTATCCGCTGAAGATAAAAGAATTGGGATTGCAAAAAAATGTTTGACAGCAAATCAATTAATTTGAGTAAAGTTCCCCGTGTGCTGAATTTCCCGTACAAGGTGTCTTTGCTCGGGTACATCAATGATAATCCGGAGATGAAAAATTTTTGTGCCGTTTTCCCCGACCGGCTGGAGATAAATATCCGGCTTGATGGAAGTTCTGATTCTGAAATGCTGCTTGAAAATAGAAAATATGTCTGCAAATCTCCTCATGTGATTGTTAAAAAAGCGAATACGGAATATGAATTCAGATATTTGCCGGAACGCAGAGTTTTTTATGTCTGTTATGATTCTGCGCTGCTGGCGGATTTTGAAAAACTCGGATTATTCAAAGATGTGCAGGCATGGGAAATTGAACGCAATGCCGCGGTTGAGTTTCTGTTGAAAAAAATCATCGGTTCTTTGAATCGCTCCTGCAGTGCAGGGGTGGCAGACAGTATAGATATCAATTGTTTTGCTCTTTTGAATGAATTGATGCTTCAGCGGGTGAATAATTCTGAAAACATGAAAAATGATGAGCGTGAATTGATAATGCAGGCAGAATCATTTTTGCATTTTAATGTTAATGAAAGTGTTGATTTTGATGAACTTGCCGAAAATCTCGGAATGTCAAGAAGTACATTTTTCCGGCATTGGAAAATTTATTTCAATGAAACTCCTGCCGAACATTTCCGCAATTTGAAATTGGATGAATCTTTGCGCCTTCTGGGATCGCGCCGTCATAAAATATCAGAAATCGCCAAAATTTTGCATTTCAGCAGTTCGGCATATTTCTGTTCGGTTTTCCGTAAGCGTTTCGGTATGACTCCGCAGCAGTATGCGAGTGGCTCTGTCCGGAACAAAAGTTGATTTTTATGATTGACGGGCGTTGAAAATTGCTTTCAGCGACATACTTGTAATCTGACGGATTCAAAAAGTGTAAAATAATTGAAAAAATAACCTTGTTTAGATTGAATTTTGCAAAAATCAGGCTATATTAATAAAATGTATGATTTTAAAATGAAAATTAGCTCAATATAAATAAAAAAAGGATTTTACCATGGCTAAAGATTTAATGGACGCTATGACTTTTGATGCAAAAGAAGTCGTGAATTGCCGCAAACAGATTGAAGTTACCATCCCCGCTGATGTTGTCGCCGCAGAAGCAGAAAAAGCTGCTAAAGCATTTGCTTCATATGTCAATATCCCCGGATTCCGCAAGGGCAAGGCTCCAGTCGGTATGCTTAAATCACGCTATGCCGATGATATCAAACAGGAACTCGAACGCCGCCTCGTTTCCGCTGCTTATCAGAAAGTCGCCAACCCCGATGAAGATATTTTGAGCTGCGGTCTTGATGGTTCTCCCAAAGTCGAATTTGACAAGGAATTCAAATTCACTTTCAATGTTGACCTCGCCCCCGAAATCGAACTCGGTGAATACAAAGGTCTCGAAGTCGCAGTCGAAACCAAAGAAGTTTCCGATGACGATGTCGCAGAACGCCTCAATATGTACCGCACCATGTATGCAAATTATGCTGATGTCGCTGATGAAGCCAAAGCAGAAGATATGCTCAAAGTCAGCTATACTTCAGATTTTACCGTTTCTGAAAATGCCAGCGCATACCTGAAACGCCAGGTCGAAGCAGAAGACAACTTCCTCTGGATCAAAGAACCCGAAATGATCCCCGGTTCAGTTGCAGCTCTTACCGGTGCCAAAGTCGGTGATGTCAAAGAATTTGCCGCCGCTTATCCCGCAGATTACCGCGAAGCTGAACTTGCAGGCAAAACTGTCAATTACAAAGTTACCGTCAAAGCTGTTCAGCGCCGTCAGGAACTTTCAGATGACGAACTTTGCAAGAAATTGAACGCTCCCTCTGTCGAAGAATTCAAGGCTACTCTCAAAGCTTCAATGGAACGCGAACTTGCCGATGCCAACAACGCCAAACTTCTCGATGCTGTCGCTGACAAACTCGATGAAACTGTTAAAGATTTTGAACTTCCCGCCGCTTTCCTCGAAGGCGAAACCAACCGCGAACTCAATAAACTCGCAGGCGCCCAGGTCAAGAGTGAAGCCGATGCAGAAGAATTCAAAAAGAATCTCGACGAACACAAAAAGACTGCTGAAGAAAACGCCAAAAAATCTCTCCGCCGCAGCCTGATCCTCCGCAAGATCGCACGCCTTGAAAAAATCACTGTTACCGGCGAAGAAATGGATCAGCAGATCGCTGTCATGAGTTCTTACTATGGTTACAAACCCAAAGAATTGCGCGCCAATCTCGAAAAGAGCGGCAATATTGAAGAACTTCACTTCAATATGCTCAGCGCAAAAGTTCTTCAGTTCGTTGCTGACAATATCAAAAAATAAGTTGTTGCAGCACTGTAAAGACTTCAGCTGAGTACTGAAGTCTGCAAAAAGGCCGGTTTCAGTAAATTTTTATGAAATCGGCTTTTTTGATTTGAAAGAATCAAAAAGTGTGTTATTATTTTCAATAAACAAAAGGAGTTTATTATGAAAAATTCAATGTTGGTTCCGATGGTTGTCGAACAGACCGGGCAGGGAGAGCGCGGTTATGATATATTTTCCCGTTTGCTGAAAGACAGAATCATTCTGCTCGGTACTCCCGTAACTGATGAGGTGGCAAATCTGATTGTCGCTCAATTGCTTTTCCTGCAGGCCGAAGATCCTGCCAAACCGATTCAGCTTTATATCAATTCTCCCGGCGGTTCAGTTACTGCGGGGCTGGCGATTTATGATACGATGCAGATACTTTCATGTGAAGTTCATACATATTGCATCGGTCAATGTGCCAGTATGGGAGCGGTACTGCTTTGTGCCGGTGCCAAAGGTCATCGTTATGCATTGCCCAACAGCCGTATTATGATCCACAGCGTTTCCAGCGGTACAGAGGGTACTGTTCATGATATGAAACGCCACTTTGAGGAAAGTCAGCGCTTGAATGAAGTTCTCACCAAACTGATTGCTCACCATTCCGGCAAAACAGAAAAACAGGTCGCCAAAGATATGGATCGTGATTACTTCCTCTCCGCCGCCGAAGCTGTCGAATACGGCTTGGTCGATCAGGTAGTTTCTGCAAAAGGAAAGAAATAAAATGGCTTCCAATAAAAAAGATAATAACGATATCCGTTGTGCTTTCTGCGGCAGAAGTGCCGGGGATGATCCGAATCTCGCCTTTCTGCAGAGCGGTTTCAGTGGTATGGGGATATGCAGTGAGTGCTTGACACTTGCTTATGAGCAGCTTTACGGTCAGGATGTGAATGCCGCCGGCGGTAAAAAGAAAAAGGCAGTTGACAAAGAACTGCAGGCTTTTATCCGCGGACTCAAGGTTCCCAATCCAGCAGCGATCAAAGAGGAACTTGATAAATTTGTTATCGGTCAGGACCATGCTAAAAAAGTTCTCTCTGTAGCTGTCCACAATCATTACAAGCGTTTGCAGTCATCGCTTGGCAGAGTTCAGGATGATGTTGTTCTCGACAAGAGCAATGTGCTGCTGCTCGGGCCCACCGGCAGTGGAAAAACTCTGCTTGCAAGATCGCTTGCCAGACTTCTTGATGTCCCGTTCTGTATTTGTGATGCAACTACTCTTACAGAGGCCGGTTATGTCGGTGAAGATGTGGAAAACATTATTCTGCGTCTGGTGCAGGCGGCTGATTATGATATAGCCAAAGCGCAGGTCGGTATTATTTATGTTGATGAAATCGACAAAATTGCCCGCCGTACTGAAAATGTTTCCATCACCCGCGATGTGTCAGGTGAGGGGGTACAGCAGGCATTGCTTAAAATTCTTGAAGGTACCGTTGCCAATGTTCCCCCGAAAGGCGGACGCAAGCATCCGGAACAGGAATTTTTGCAGGTTGATACCAGCAATATTCTCTTTATCTGCGGCGGTGCATTTGTTGGTCTTGACAAAATAATCCAGCGCCGCTGCAACAAGCAGCAGCTTGGTTTCACCAGTACAGATGAAGAGGCCGCAAAAGCAGATGAAAGTAAAAAAATCATGAGCGATGCTTTGAGTTATTGTGAACCTGAGGATTTGATCCGTTTCGGACTTATACCTGAATTTGCCGGCCGTCTGCCCATGGTTACCAATTTGCAGCAGCTTTCAAAGGATGATTTGATCCGTATTCTCACCGAGCCGAGGAATGCGCTTGTCAAACAGTACAAAAAACTTCTTGCAATCGAAGGAATTGAGCTTGAATTTGCCAAAGATGCGCTTGATGCACTTGCTGATAAAGCTTACAGCAAGGGAACCGGCGCACGCGGTTTGCGCGCAATTCTTGAAAATCTCATGCTGGATATAATGTTTGAGGCGCCTTCTGTCAAAAAGGATAATGATTACTGCCTGATTACCGGCGATATCGTCCGCGGCAAAAAGAAAATGAAACTTTCACGCAAAAAATCTTAAAAAACAGGATTTTCAACTTAATGGAAGATGAAATAAAAACTATGGTCACCCGCGTCATCCGCAATGATGAACGACAGGAAACAGATATGATTTCTGATGGCGATGCAGCTTCATTGCTCAGTAAACTTTCAATGAAGCCGCGCGACCGTTACAAATTCATCCGTACTATCGGTATCGGCGGTATGAAAGCGGTTCTGCTGGTGCATGACTGCGATACCAACCGTAATGTCGCGCTGGCGATGATGCCTGACTATAAAGACCGTTCATCATCCGATATTGCCAAATTTGTCAATGAGGCGCGCATAACAGCTTCCCTTGAGCATCCGTTTATTGTGCCTATTCATGATATCGGTCTGGATTCAAATATGGCACCGTATTTTGTTATGGCGCATCTGACGGGGATGATATTATCAACATTGCTGATGCGTTTGCGCAATAATGATGTTGATTTGCTGACATTTTATTATGAGCGCAAAATGCTCCTTTCATTTCAGCGAATCTGCCATGCGGTTGAATTTGCACATTCACAGAATATTCTGCATCTGGACTTGAAACCGGCTAATATCCATATCGGTAAATTCGGCGAGGTCCATGTCCTTGACTGGGGGCTTGCCCGTTATATGGACAAAAACAGAAAAAAAGCTGCCGGGGATTCCCCAAAAGATAATGTTTATAGTACTGCCGGTACTCCCGGATATATGGCTCCGGAACAGGCGGTGGGTGATGATGATGATTTTGATGAACGCACCGATGTTTATTCATTGGGAGCAATTCTTTTTGCCATTCTGACATTCCGCAGTCCGGCGGCATTCTGGGAGGGGGCAACGGTTGATGAATTGCTGATGGCGACAGCTGACGGCAGTATTATCAATGGTGTTGAAATCAAAAATGAAATCCGTACTGTGCCTGCTGAATTGGCTTCGATCTGCCGCAAAGCAATGGCACTTAAAAAAGAGGAGCGCTATCAGACGGTCAAGGATTTGCGTGATGATATCGGCAAATATCTTGCCAATTATCCGACTATGGCAGAAGCTCCTGCTGCTCACAAAAGGACAATATTGTTTATCAAACGCAATCTTGCCAAACTGGCAGTATTCACTGCATTGGTATTGATTGCCGTCACGCTCGGCGTGCTCTGGTATCTTTTCAAAAGCGGAATATTGCTTATCAATTATTGATTTGCATCAGTTAGAAGTTCCGCCAGAAACGGATTGGATGGAGCAAACATAAGTTGTGAAAGTTCGATTTTCTTTCCTTTGTTGTAAGGTTTGCCGCCGAGTACGGCATTTTCAAGTACTTTGTGATAAAAGCGTATTTTCTCTTCGAGCGGTGTCGCTTCAGTAATTCCTTTTTCAAAATTCCGGAACAGAAATGGATCTTTGAGCCAGCCGCGTCCGGTCATAAATGATGCACCGCCGCAGGAAATCATGCGTTTCAATGCTGTTTCAACGGAATTTATATCACCATTGAGCATGACCGGTTGAGCAACTGTTTTTATAAAATCCGAACTGCGTTTCAAATGCTCATTTTCGCTGATTTCCATATAGCCCTCGTGTACTGAACGGCTGTGCAGAATGAAAAAATCCGGAGCATCATTTCTGCTTGTACTCCAATCCTCAATCCAATCTTTGTATTCATCACAATTTTCAAATCCCATGCGCATTTTGACACTTAATGGCAGTTCCGGACAATTTTGCCGTACGGCGCGGCAAATCTCACGCATCAAAGACGGTGTTTTGAGCATTGCGCCTCCGCTTTTGTGACGCAGAACCTGACCTGACGGACATCCGAAATTGAGATTGATTCCGGAAATATTCATTTTTGCTGCGATTGCGGCACTGAGTCCGAGAAGTTCCGGAGAATTGCCCATAAGCTGCAATGTAACACTGGTATTTTCGTATGGTGCAAGAAATTTACGGAATTCTTTTTCCTTTGGAATATGTTCGGATATCCGCAGAAAAGGCGTGAGAAAAACATTTGCCGCTCCGGTTTCTATTGCCGTTTTTATCAATGGCGCGGTCATAACTCCTTCAAGCGGGGCAGGGCATGGAGGGAGCATTTTCAATGGAGCGACTTTTGAATAAGCATCTTTGTCAAGCTCCAGCAGAAATGGCATCACAAAATCTCTTGCTGCGGCGCGCGGATGCGGCAGAGTAAGTCGTTGGGTACAGAGTCTTACATTTTCCATCCATATTATGTCGATATCAAGAGTTCTTGATTCATGAAATCCATGATCAGCCGGACGCCCGAAAAGGACTTCAGCTTTCTGGGTCAGTTCCAGCAGCTCAAACGGCTCAAGTTCCGTTTCCGCCGCAACTGCAGTATTACAGAAATCCGGTGTCCCCGGCGGACAATCAAGCGGCGCAGTAACTGCACATGAACTTCTCTGCAATATTCTGACGCCATTGCTCCCGAGAAATGCCAACGCCTGTTCAAAAGTCTGTTTCACATCGCCCAGATTACCGCCAAGCGATAAAAAAATTTTCCGCAACATGTTTTTTACTCTGTTTTTTATTTGAAATTTGTATGTTATTGATGTATATTAACAGCATTTTACGGAAAATCAAGTGAAATGAGGCGTAAAAGTGGAAAAGTTCAAAGTTTTTTTTATGGGAGCAGGTGAAATCGCCATTCCCATTTTTGAAAAATTACTTCAGGCAGAGAGTATTGAACTCGTCGGCTGTGCCACGCAGATAGACCGTCCCGCCGGACGGAAAAAAATCCTCACCCCGACTCCGGTCGGTGCCCGCGCCGCAGAACTCGGCATTCCTATCGAAAAAGTCGAGCGTGTAAATGAGGAAAGTTATGTGCGGCATATCGAAAAACTCGCTCCCGATTTTCTCGTTGTTGTTTCTTTCGCCCAGATACTCCGTGAACCTCTGCTCAATCTGCCGAAAATCGCCTGTGTAAACATCCATTCTTCGCTTCTGCCCAAATACCGCGGCGCAAGTCCGGTCATTTCCGCATTGCTTGCAGGTGAAAAAACCACCGGAATAACTTTTATGAAAATGGAACGCGGGCTTGATTCAGGACCGATTTACCGCGCCATGGCAACTTTGATCGAGGAATCCGACAGCGCAGCAACTCTTGAACACCGGCTCGGCATGCTCGCAGGTGCAGGTATTGAATCTGTTTTGAATGAAATTGCCAGCGGAGCTTTGCCGCCTACAGATCAGGAACCATCACAGGTTACTTTCTGTTCAAAGTTCAAAAAAAGCGACGGCATCATCGACCTTTCCCGCGATATCGGCGCTCATATAAATGCAAAAATCCACGCTTTCAATCCGTGGCCCATGGCTTCAATCGAATTGCCGATGGCTGATGGTTCCTTAAAAAATTTCTTCCTCTGCGACAGCCGTCTTGAAGATGAAATCTCTCCGCTTCATTCATGTGTCATTCAGGCTGACAAAAGCGCACTCCGCATTGCCGGTGCCGACGGCAGAGTCGTTCGGATACTCTCAATTCTCGTTCCCGGCAAAAAAATGATGTCCCATAAAGACTTTCTCAACGGTTACCGTTTGCAGATAAAATCACTTTAATCAACTCTTTTCAACGAAAGGTCCAAATATGAAAGCTGTAATTTCAGTTACCGGCAAAGATTCAGTCGGCATCATTGCCAAAGTCAGCGCAGGATGTGCCGAATTTGATGTAAATATCCTCGACATTTCACAGACTGTTCTCAAAGGTTATTTTTCTATGCTCATGGTCGCAGATATTGACTCTATCAATGCGCCTTTTACCGATTTCGTTGACAGCATGTCAAAACTCGGCGAGCAAAACGGTCTTTATATCCGTACCATGCATGAAGATATTTTTAATTCAATGCATAAAATTTAAGCACGGAGGCTGGCAATGTTAGCTGTTGAAAATATCATGGAAACCATCAATATGATCCGTGAAGAATGCCTTGATATCCGTACTATTACCATGGGTATTTCTCTTTACGATTGTCAGAGTGATGATGCCAAAAGACTTGCAGACAAAGTTTATGACAAAATCATGACTTCTGCAAAAGACCTTGTAAAAACCGGTGATGAACTGGAAAAAACTTACGGAATTCCCATCATAAACAAACGCGTTTCTGTTACTCCGGTGGCATTGCTCTCCGGCAATCTCAGCAATGACGGTGTTCTCCGTTTGGCAAAAACTCTGGACAAAGCCGCATTTGAACTCGGTATAAATTTCATCGGCGGCTACAGCGCGCTCGTGCAGAAAGGTTACTCCAACGGTGCCCGCGTCCTCATCAACTCAATCCCCGAAGCTCTCGCAACTACTGAACGCGTCTGCTCCTCTGTTAATGTCGCTTCCACCAAAGCCGGTATAAATATGGACGCTGTTGCTCAAATGGGCGAAATCATTAAAAAAACTGCTGAACTCACCGCTAACCGCGGTTCGATCGGTTGTGCAAAACTGGTCGTTTTCGCTAATGCTCCGGAGGATAATCCCTTTATGGCAGGAGCATTTCACGGTGTCGGTGAGCCGGAAACTGTGATAAATGTCGGCGTTTCCGGTCCCGGTGTAGTTGCTTCTGCAATCAAACGCGCCGGCAATTGCAATTTCTCTGAACTTGCGGAAATTATCAAAAAAACCGCTTTCAAGATCACCCGTGTCGGTCAGCTTATTGCTCGCGAAGCTTCAAACAGATTGAATGTTCCATTCGGTATTGTCGATTTGTCCCTCGCTCCCACTCCGGCAGTAGGTGATTCCGTCGCCTATATTCTTGAGGGAATGGGACTGGAGCAATGCGGCTGCCCCGGCACTACTGCCGCGCTGGCCTTGCTCAATGATGCAGTCAAAAAAGGCGGTGTCATGGCATCAAGTCAGGTCGGAGGTCTGTCAGGAGCATTTATTCCTGTTTCAGAAGATGCAGGTATGATTGCAGCAGCACGCAGCGGCGCACTTTCTCTTGAAAAACTCGAAGCCATGACTGCAGTTTGTTCTGTCGGACTTGACATGATCGCTGTCCCCGGCGATACAACTGCGGCAGTCATCTCCGGTATCATTGCAGATGAAATCTCCATCGGCGTTGCCAATACCAAAACCACTGCCGTCCGGTTGATACCCGCATGCGGATGCAAAGTCGGGGATACTGTCAACTTCGGAGGTCTGCTCGGTGAAGCTCCGGTCATGCCGGTAAAAAATCAATCACCTGCCGTTTTTATCGCTCGCGGCGGTCATATCCCAGCTCCCGTTCATAGCCTTAAAAACTAAAACATCCATTCCGGAATACAAATAAAAAAAGGGGTTGTTGCAAAAATGATTCTGCGGGAAAGACACCTTTTTGAAAAAAGGTTATCTTCCCCGCACCCCATCTTTCAAAAACTTTTAAGAGGAATTGCTATTGTTACCGATAAAAACAATTCCGAATTTTTTTTATTTCCT
>JAZSRU010000178.1:0-2352 GCA_045538635.1 Victivallaceae bacterium | reverse complement strand
CTCCTGATTAAAAATTTAATATGCTGATCAGCTGAACTTTTCTGTCGTAGATTTACTATATCATGATTATATGTGATTTACAAGCAATCCTAATGATTTTTGGCAAAGAATCAATAATATGTCGTTTTACCGCTGCTATTTAGGCATACCCCGCAGGGAAAAATGCCGGCCGCCTGTTTTGAAGCAAAAAGTAAGATGGGGACAGTTTTTGCAGTTAATTGTATCTGCATAAAAGCGATTTGAACTCTCTGCAAAGAGTCCGAGGGGTAGGAACGCTACGAGTCACCCCATTACGATTTCTCCGTCCGAGTCAGACCTCTGATTCGGACTTTTTTATTTTCTGCGTAAAAGTGCTTGTGTCAAAGGGATTTGCAACTTTTCTGCTTCTGCTGAATTTTCTCTGTAGAGAATGGAGAGAGGGCTGTTTGCTGACAAAATCCAAATAAAATCTCCCTAAATTCTCCGCTACAGGAGGTCACGCGACCTCTGCCAGAGAAAGAAAAGCACTTGAAACACACAGCACCTTTCTGCCCTCTTACCCCAAAACGGAGAATAATGACCTCCACCCTCAAAAACGGAGCGGAATGAGGACTTGCCAAACATAAGGCAATCGAATCCCCCAAAACGCTTCAAGAGCATTTCGTATTTCTCTTTAATTCCCTGGTCAGCCAATTGGAATTGTGCAGAGTAAAAACTGAATAAACAATGATCCAGGATAGGGCAAGAAGATTGTATAGCCCGAAAACAAATGCCCATATTGTATGCAATAACGATTTTTTTTGCCGTATGAAGATAATTGCCGGAATCAAACTCCACAGCGCTGCCGATACATAGATAAACGACAGCTGAAATATTATGTGATCCCCCGTTGCCAAACAGAAAATTCCCACCGGTATAAAAACAAATGGCAGAAGCATATTGACGAACAATGCAAACCAGTGGACAAATAAACTTAACGAGCGCAAAGAAAAAAATTTCATTTGCCTCAGCACAAATCTGCTCATAATGATATTTTCGCGGATATCACTGCGCGTCCAGCGGATCAACATTTTACATGCTCCGTAATAAGTGCGCGGTAAGTTTGTTTCAGCCATTGCCAAAGGCTGATGCACGATCTGGAATCCGCTGCATAAAATCAAAGTCGCAATGGCCCGATCTTCTCCGATGCGGGCAGGCTTTCCCCAGAATCTCTGATCAAGCCACTGATCAATCAAGGGGATAATAACACTTCTGCGATAGGCACTCAATGCTCCAGGAGTACAGAATACATTGCCGGATGCACTTTGAGCTTTACGGAGAAATTCACAGCCGAATACTAACATCACATCAAGCACACGGACATGCCAATTGCGATCATTATCTTTTCCGGTAATACTGCCTGCCACAGCTCCGACATTTTCAAGTAAAAAAGGCTGAACGATTTGACGCAGGGTATCTTTGCGGACGATAGTATCGCTGTCAACAGTCACAATGATATCACCTGCGCTCTGCTTTATACCGAGATAAAGAGCATGCTTTTTTCCCTGATTTTTTTTCAGATCGATCACCGTAATTTGCGGCGATAAAGTTTTCGCTTTATTCAAGTAGTAGAGCGTATCATCTGCTGAGCCGTCATTGATGGCTGTAATACGGAGTTTTTCCGCAGGATAATCGCTCGCAAGCAAACTCGAAATCGTATCATAAACATGGCTGCCCTCATTGTATGCCGGAACAAGCACGGTACACACCGGCAGCGTATCATCTGTAAAAACTGTACCCCAACAGCGGACGAACAACGCAGAGAACAGCAGAAAAAGAAAATAACCTACTGTAAAAGCTAATGTCCCGAAAAGGCAATACCATTGCCAGGAGCTTTTCATTAAAATATCCGGATCATCAAACACCGGCAGAAAAATAAATAACGAGATGCCCAGGAGCATCAGGAAAATCAACCATAAAAATATTTCCCAAACCTTTTTTGTCTGCCCACGCTCTGAACATCCCTCCTGCAAATGTAAAGAGTTTGTTGGTGTAGAAAAACTTTTATGTTTCATAATCGCTCCTGACCAGTTATTTTTCAAATTTAACTGAGTATTATACTTGTATTTTTATTTTATTGCAATATATTAAAAATTAAAAAATAATTGTCAAAAGGCTATCAATATGATATCACTGAAGCAAATTCATAATTTTTTAGTGTTGGCAGAAACACTTCATTTTGCCAAAGCAGCACTGCAATTGGAAATATCTCAAGCAACATTGAGCAGTGAAATAAAAAAGATGGAAAAAAAACTTGGTCTCCAGCTTTTTGACCGTTCGGACAAATGGTCGATCAAATTGACTGCGGCAGGGCAAAGTTATTATTCCGGGATC
>JAZSRU010000035.1:0-2624 GCA_045538635.1 Victivallaceae bacterium | reverse complement strand
TTTTTTTCAAAAACTCATATCTGTAATTGTTAAAGAACCGTCATTTCTGATGACATGGCGCTTAATATACACCGGAATCGCCTACTGTCAAGCTCAAAAAGAGAAAAAATCTCAAAAAAATTGAACTTATCCAGTTCAAGTCACCACCTCAAATACATCTAACTCCCAAAAAACCAACAACATACATAAAAATCAAAAAATATTGCCACAAAAATCAACATTTACTACCTTTTTTCCAATCCATCCCAAAAAGATAATAACCTCACAAAACATGCAACCACCGCTCCATCATAGAGATAAGAATTTAAACACAAAAAAAACGGCATTTATGCTTAAATGCCGTCAATACATTCAAATATTTGCTATTCAATAACTTATTCCGTTTTCCTCTCCGGACGGAGCAAGGATGACAATATAAATATCCCCACGCCGCAGCAAATAGCAATATCTGCGACATTAAACGCAGGCCAATGATAAATCTTATCCCCGCAGCGGACATAAAAATCCAGAAAATCAACGACTTCGCCACGCCATATACGATCTATTGAATTACCTATTATACCGGAAACCAGCAATGCAATCGCCCAATACCTCTCTGGATAATTCTCTGTGATACGACGGAATGCAGCGACACAACATATTAATGCCGCAGCGGCAATACCGAGCAGAATATACCACTTACCGGCAAGAATCCCCCAGGCTGCTCCGCGATTTGTCACATAAACCAGCGAAAAGAATTCAGGAATAACAACTTTTGCCGAATAAAGTTCAAAAGATCTTTCTATAATTATCTTGGTCCATTGATCAACTGCTGTAAAGAAAGCGCAAAAAACACCGCAAACAGCAAGCAATTTATAATCTCTTACTGTTTTCGGTGTCACAGGAGCAAATATTTTCTTAAAGAAATCAGACATTGGGATTGAAACCGCCATTTTTCTCACGGACAGTTTTGCACTTGACGCAATAAATCGCGTACGGCCGAACCTCAAGACGGGCTTCAGGAATATCTTCTCCGCAATCCTGGCACTTGCCGAACCCGCCCTCATGAATGCGTTTCAACGCATCTTCAATGAGCTGCAGGACATTACCGCCCTCGGTAAGCATGGAAAGTTCCATTGCCTGTCTGGAATTATCACTGCTCATATCAGCCATATGAGTAGTAACACCGCGTTTATCGGCATTATCACTGTTCAATGCATCCTCAACATGATATTTCATCTGACTGGTAACCATGTCGCGATACTGCATCAACAAATCATAAAATTTCTTATTCCGGCCGGTAAGTTCTGCCGGTCCCTTAACTTTCGGAGCCATAAATACCTCACTTTCATATATTTTATCTCACATAACTCAATGTAGCATAAATTCAAAATTTTTCAAGAGAACTAATCAGATTATTTAACAAAATATACTTTGCTTTTTTTAATAATTATGATATATTAAAGATGTATACTGTTAATATATAGAGGAACAAATTATGGAAAAAAACAAAGAAAATACACAAAAAACAGCCGAAAACACCGCAACTCCGGCACCCGAACCCAAAAAAATCAAAAAAGATAAAAAATCTCAAATTCAGGAACTCAACAACAAAATTGCTGAACTTGAATCAAAAATTCTCTACATGCAGGCTGATTATCAGAACTTCCGCCGCCGCAGCGCAAAAGATATCTCTGATGCCCGCATCAGCGGCACTGCCAATGCTCTTGAACCGTTCCTCAATGTCAACGACTTCCTCGGCATGGCAGAAATGGCAATCGAAAAATCCGACAATGTCGAAGCTATCAAACAGGGCATCATGATGATCATTCAGCAATACAACCGCGCAATGGAGGAACTGAATGTTTCAACTCTCAAAACCGTCGGCGAAAAATTCGATCCGGAACTCCATGATGCTATGAGTCAGGAATTTTCCGACACCATCCCCGAAGGCTGCATTATCAAGGAAGTTTCCAAAGGATACAAAATGGGAGAACGCCTGCTCCGCCCTGCCCGCGTAATCGTTTCAAAAGGCAAAGAAGCAGACCACACCTCCGAAAACTTCCCCGCAGAAGAATCTGAACCCACTACCGAAAACTCAAATGATCAGGATTAATCAATATGGCAAAAGATCTTTACGAAACTTTAGGCGTAAGCCGCTCTGCCTCTGCTGACGAAATCAAAAAGGCATACCGCAAGCTCGCCATCAAATATCACCCCGACAAAAATCAGGGCAACAAAGAAGCAGAAGAAAAATTCAAAGAAATTTCCCATGCTTACGAAATTTTGAGCGATTCCAAAAAACGCGCCCAATATGACCAGTTCGGCGAAGCCGCGTTCCAGAATGGCGGCGGCGGTGGCGGCGCATATCAGGATCCGTTTGACATTTTCAGTCAGGTTTTCGGCGGCGGCGGCGGTTCAATTTTTGAAGACCTCTTCGGCGGCGGCAGATCATCCAGATCACAGCGCGGTCCTCAGCGCGGAGATGATTTGCGTTATGATCTGCAGATCACCTTTGAAGAAGCAATTTACGGCGCAGATAAAAAAATCGAAGTCCCCAAACTCGTCCAATGCGATGAATGCGGCGGCTCCGGCTGCGAAAAAGGTTCTGCCAAAAAACGCTGCACCCGCTGCGGCGGTTCCGG
>JAZSRU010000099.1:0-2719 GCA_045538635.1 Victivallaceae bacterium | reverse complement strand
ACGACCACGGCGAAGGTCATACCTGCGGTTCTCACGGCTGCGGCTCAAATCATTGCCATTAATATACATCTCCCAATCCGGCAAGTCCTGACCGCAGACTTGTCAGATTTTTATTTAACACACTTTACCAAATCGAAATGAATTGCCGCACACCAGCAGGAAGCGAGTATCACCCACAAAACGATTCCCTGTATCACAGGACGCATACCAAGTTCTTTCAATTTATCTTTACTTAAATTTGCACCAATAAGAAACAGTGTCATTATCATCAGAAATTTTGAAGTATCTTTCAATATCGAACCACTGAAATTAACCGCATTTTCTGCCGCAGGAAAAAGTTTGGGAAGCCATGTTACAACGGCAGAAGCCGCAATAAAGCAGGGAATAAACCAAGGAACTTTAAATTTAAATTTGCTGTCATTTTCATCTTTTTCCGCGACCGCAAACCATGACAGATACAAAGTTACCGGAACTATCCACAAAGCTCTTGCAAGTTTAACCGTCGTTCCGACTTCCAAAGCCTCACTGCCGTAAGCCATTGATGCTCCGACAACCGAACTTGTATCATGGATACCGAGAGCCGCCCAATAACCGAATTCAATCTCATTAAAATCCAATACCCTGCCGATAAAAGGGAAAATCCAGAGAGCAACGGCATTAAGCAGAAAAACGGTTGCAGAAGCCAATGCTATGTCGTGAGATTTCGCTTTCAGCACAGGGGCGGCGGCGGCAATGGCGCTTCCGCCGCAAATAGAAGTGCCGACACTTATAAGATATGAAGCATTATGCGGTACTTTTAAGATTTTACCCAGAAATGTTCCCAATCCGATCCCCGCAGCTATCCCGATCAATGTATACAAAAATCCGTTTCCGCCTGCCTTCATAACATCGGTGAAATTCATACCGAACCCCATCCCGACAATCGTTGCGCCGAGAAGATTTGAAGTGATTTTTGATGTATGTTTGATAAACGGATTGCCGCAAACGACGGAAAATAAAATTCCTGTCAAAACTGCCAGTCCGGGGGCATAATTTCTCGCCGGGCTCCATATCCAGGGAACTGCAAAAAAAGCAATTGCACATAAAATAAAAACTATTTTCTTCAGCATTATTTTTTTCCTTTCATATATTTTGTCTGATAAATATAATACTTTTCGCAAATATATCAAATTATTATACCTTTTTTTTCATATTTTTTCTTGAAAAATATGCGTTTGTGATGTAAATTGAATTAAGTTTATATTATTTATTTAAAGAGGTTTTTATGCGTTTTTTTATATTGCTTTTGCTGATGATGCCGTTCTGCTCTTTTGCCAATGTCATGGATACCATGCAGAATATATCCACCAAAAATACAACTTTGCCTTTATACAATGATGATGAATTGCAGGCATTGCTCTTCGGCAGAGAACTTCGCCGTGACGGCAGATTGCTCGTGGTTACAGGACCTTGTATCGACCTTATCCGCAATAATGTAAATCTCCGCCTCATTAAAACCGGCGGCGTTGAAATATATCCCTTGAACGCCCCCATTGCAGATGTTGTCAAATTCTGGAAAAACCGCATCGTTTTCAGTGATGGAATTGTAAGTTCCAATCACGCCGATGTCGACCAGAGTATCCGTCAGGCTTTCGGCAAAGGTCCTGTGCATTTCCGCTCCCCCGCCATTGACATCGACGGTGTCGGATACCATGCAAATTACAAAGAACGCCATTGCCTCGTTAAATCAAATGTCAAAATCACCATCCGCAACGGCGCTTCCGATGTCAGAAAAATCCTGCAGAACGGCGGAATTGCCCCCAAAAAACTCAACCTCGTAAATGCCGTTGCCGATGAACTTTTCATCCACCTCAAAAAAGGCGAAATCATCCTCACAGGCAATGTCGTTATCCGTGAGCCGAAAGGTACTGTCAAATGCGACAAAATGGTCATCCTCCTCGACCGCTCCAAAAAAGATGCAGACAATGAGGCCCTCCACGGCTCTTCCGTCAAAGAAATCAACTGCTACGGCAATATCCAAATCGATATGAACGAAAATAATGACGTTCAGGATGACTCCGGCGCAGCAATCAAATTTTTCGGCTTCCACGATTTACGCAGACAAATGCTCTCCGCTCCCGGCACTGCCGTTTTCTGCGACGCTCCCGATACAGAAAAAACAGAAAGCATGGTCGTCGCCGGAACCAGAGTCAACGCTAAACAGATGCGTTGGGACTTTCAGAAAAATACCATTAATTTCATAAATGATGTCCGCATCCGCGACCGCCGCCTCAAACTCGACTGCGGAACTTTGACGATCCACCTCCCCCCGAAAGGCAGCAAACAGCAAAATACCGTTTCAAAAATCGAAGCCGATTCATCCGTCAAACTTATTGATGATGACTATCAGCTTGAAGCCGACCGTATCGTACTTTACTTCCCGAAAGACAAATCCATCGGCGACGGGCCTGATGATGTCCGTGCTTTCGGCAATGTCATCATAACTCATTTCAAAAAAGATGAGCAGAATCAAATCATTTCAAAATCAACTCTCTCCTCCGACAAAGCCACTCTCATCCGCCCGAAAAATAAAGCTATTTTCCTCGGCAATGTCAAAGTAAGAAATGACTCTTTCTCCCTCGATTCCGACCAGCTTCATATTTTTGCGGAAAAATATCCCGAAGGTACAGTCTTCCCCCCCACTCCCAAAGGAGAAGCCCCCTCCCGCATCCGCATCAAT
>JAZSRU010000123.1:0-44657 GCA_045538635.1 Victivallaceae bacterium | reverse complement strand
ACTCCAGTCGCCGGTGTTGGTGGCGGCACTCCAGTTGCCGGTGTTGGCGGCGGCACTCTGGTTGCCGGTGTTGGTGGCGGCACTCCGGTCGCCGGTGTTGGTGGCGGCACTCCAGTCGCCGGTGTTGGATTTACTCTTTTCTTGTTTTATCCGCACCAAAACAAAATCTACCGCTGCTTTTGCCAATCCGGCAAAATCCATTTTTGCACCGATTCGAAGTCTGGTCGTTGCACATTTATTTACTTCTTTTTGCGGCTCCGCAAGTGCTTCAACTTTGGCAAAGGTATTTACATCCCCTTTATTGTCAGCCGGCGGGTAGTAATCAAAAACATTCAGCGGATATTCGCAAAAGTGCATCACTCCGGCGTTGCAAATTTTACCACCTTTTTCCTCAAAAACTTTATTTTCGGCATACTGCTTGTCACGGCACTTCATGTCTTTGTCGAAGCCTTTGAAGCCGACCGCGTAAACCTTTTCTTCGTTGCTCATTGTTGTTTTTCCCTTTCGCTTTTGGTTAGATTTTTTATGTACTCTCCGGCAGTGGCAAAGTCACAATAATTATGACTGAATTTTTTTGGTATTTTTGTTTTGCTTTGCCACGACCAGAGGATGTACCATTTTTTTATCTGCCCCGCCGGAACTTCATGTTTTCCAGGTAGAGCTGCCAATCCGGTGTGGAAATTTTCACGTTCACGATTCCCCAAACTCCCCAGATGGCCTGTTTTTTGTAGTGTGCAACCATTTTTTACCTCATAACCGTCAGCAGGACGGGCAAGTGTAAGCGGACGGCTCCACCGGAGCATTGCCAGTCAAGCGATAGTATATAATATGGGCGACTGCCGCCGGTCAGACCAATATAAATTTGCGGTTTCATTTTCTACCCACCCAAGAATTTTTGCGATCAATTCCGGGGTAAGTTCAACTTCCTGCGGGTGCGGTTGACTGTCCATAATTATTCATTATCCTTTTTCACAATATCAACATTGATGTTGATGGTGATGTTGTCGATCTTGACTGCCGGAACCATCGGAGGATTGAAAACCGGGACCGGTTCGTGTTTCATTTTCGGGCAGAAATCGCGGCTGAATTTGGAGAGTTGTTCCAGATACTTCAGGTTGTCAAGAAGATTGCTCTTACCGTCTTCGTTCTTCTCATACTTGTCGCAGGGGGCATCCATTCCCATCATTCCGGTAAAGATAGTTTCAAAATTGTCGCCGTCAGGTTTGATCTTGCCAAGAGTATCCTTGATCCGCTGTTTCTTTACCGGGCAAAGTTCGCCGTCTTTGCCGATGAGATTAGCGCAATTCTGGCAGTTGTGCTCGACATCTTCCAGAGTTCTTTTCTTGTTGTTGAAAACTTTATTCATTTTTTACCCCTTTGTTATTGTTTTATGCCCGGTTGATCACCAGCCAGGCGTTACCATACTCTCGATACCCTCGCGCGAACTCAACTCCGAGAACCTCTTCCAGATGCGGGAAGTTGAGCAAAGAAACCAGTTCATCAAAAGCATTTTCCGCATCGTATTGGGCCTCTGCTCTGCCTTTTTCGTAATCGGTCAACTCCGGATCGATCCTGCGGTCAATTTCCATATTCGCCTCCATTGTTGAGAATCACCAAAGCCAATACTGCCACATTGAATATCAGCGAAACCAGCGACACGATCCACGCAAAGGTGATCAGTCTTTTGTGGCAGCCGGCTTCACCGGCAATCTGGTACAGCATTTTTCGCTCTTCGTCCGTCATGCTTCGTACCCGTTGGCAATAGCGTACATTTTCAGTGCTTCCGCAACGATAATGTAATTCTTCTTCCCGGTCAATTTGGAAATTTTGTTGACCAATTCTTTTGTTTCCGGCAAAGCGGAAAGTGCCGCCGGTACGTTTCGTTTTTGTTCCATATTTTCTCCTGTTGTTTTTTTGTTAATCTTGTTTGTCAATTTGTCTGTCTGGTAGTTAAAATAGCACAGAATTTAGAAATTGCAAACGATTTTTATATTTTTTTTGATTTTTTTACAAACCGGCTGTATGCTATATTTAATTTGTCTGTCTGGTAGTTAAAATAGCACAGAATTTAGGGAGGATTTATGGCGAAAAAGATTATAACTCAAGAGTTGCTCAATGCAATTAGAGCATGGAAAGACACTGAAAATTTGACTTACGAAAGCATTGGGAAAATTGCCGGGGTAAAGCATTCAAGCGTTTGCCAGTGGTTTAGCGGTAAAACGGGATCGATGTACGAGACAACGTTCAACCGCTTGCTGCCGCACATTCAAAAGTATCTGCCAACTGATTATAAGCCAGTGGATAACCGGGGAGGTGCGATGGTCATAAACAACGGCGGGACAAACTACGGAAACGCCGTCAGCAACTATGCATTGTCTGTTGTCTTGAAAAAGATCACCGACAGCGAAAATCTGACCGCAGAGGAAAAAATTAAATTCATCAAGGTTTTGCAGGAGGATTGAGGCATGAAAACAATCTGCCCGCATTGTCAGCAGCATTACGAACTGGATGCTCAATACGAAGGACAAAATGCAGAATGTACTACTTGTGGCAAAGAATTTGTAATAGAAAATTCTTCACCGCTGACATCTGAAAACTTAACAGTTCCAGAAACAAATAGACAAAGTCTAAGAACTCAAAAAGCAGCATCGCAGCAACATGAACCATCAAAAAGGAAATCTGCAAAATTCAGGAAAGTCATTATTATTTGTTGCGGACTTTTGTCGCTGATTTATATCTATAAACACTTGGAAAACTCTGAACGGAAGTTTACAGAAGATATCTCGGCAAAAAATGAAAAGTTAATAAAAGAAGCTGTTTTATCTGTCGCCCAATATCCCGCTTCAAGCGAGGTGGTTATAGAAATTTACTCTGACCTGACTAACTCCATTCATTGTTCAGGATATGCAGATTTTGCTAATGGTTTTGGTGTTAAAACAAGATATAAATTTTGGTTCCCCAAAATTACCCCTTGCGTAGTTTATCCACGTAAATGTTTTGGTTTATTTGGTGGGCAAAAAGATATTAGGTATGATAGTAATCTGGGTACATTCTCCTTAACTCCCCCCGGAGGGGTTAGCAAATATTTTAATGCCGGAACAGGGAAAGAAATTTCAAGCGAGGATTTTGATTATGACCGATGAAGAAAGAAAAATGCTGTACCAAATGTGGACTTCATACCAGCCGTCTCCGCTGACCTTCCAGTTGAAATACACCATCGGCTGGGCGTTAGGCTGCGGCATCGCCGGAATCGTGATCGGAACATTGGCAATGTTTGTCGCTCTGTCAAGGTGAGACAATGGCACTCCGAAAGATTCACCGCACCTATTATGTCTATTTCCGTGATATTGACGGAACGCAGCGTACCCGATCACTGAAAACCACAGACAAAGCTGTTGCCGAAAATTTACATCGAAAATTTATGCGCCTGTTGGAAGCAAAAAAAGGCGAATTGATGATAATGGAGAATTTTCCGGAACGGTTTCCGAAAAGGGAAAAAATTACCAGCCTTGCTCCGCCGCCGGTTGAGGTCGCCCCCGGCGAACATCAGCGGGGAGGGATTGCCCTTGATAAGATGTGGAAACTGGCTCTGACCCGCCGGAACTTGTCGAAAACGCACAAAATTCACTGGCAGAGTTTCATCGATCGGATTGGCGTAAAATATGCAGATCAGGTAACGCCCAAAAAAGCCCTCGCTTACCTTGAGCGACACTACAATAAAGGCAACGGCAAAACCTTCAACAACGTCAAAAGCAATCTGAATACAGTGTTTCGTTGTTGCTTGGTCGAAGCCGGTCTGTCGGAATCGCCGTTTGCGCCGATCATGAACAAAAAAGTAACCGATGTTGAACATCATCGCAACCTGACCGATGAGGAGATCGAACGGATAATGGCGGCTCCATCCGTTCCGGAATATGCAAAAATAATGACCATGCTTTCCCGCTGGACTACGCAGAGGTTGGAGACTTGCGCCAGAATAACTCCGTCGATGTTCGATTTTGAAACGCTGGTATTCTTAATCGACCCGGGAAAAAATGCCCGGTTCAAAGAGTGGGTCTGCTGCCCAATCTTTCCGGCACTGGAAAAATACATCCGCCCGATATTGGAGCAATGCAAAGATCCGGAGAGGCCGATCGTTCAACAATTCAATTATACCCGCGATGACTACTTCTCCAGAGAGTACCGGAACTTGCTCCAGACGCTTGGAATACTCGATACTGCTGGCGGCAAGGCTTCGTTTCACTCACTCCGTGGTCGTGCCATAACGTGGCTCAAAGAAAGCGGCATCGACCGCGAAGCCAGACGGTCAATCACCGGCCATGACTCGCAGGATGTTGAAGACATTTACGCGAAGGATGTGGTTACGATTTCACGCATTGCCAAAAAATTCAAAATGTAATATTGTATGTAACAGCGGGCGTTCTCTGCCGTGTTCTGTGGGTTCGAATCCCATTGGAGATGCCATTTGCAAATTATATTCCCGCAGTGAAAAGCAAATTTCAGCGGGTTTTATTTTGGCTTTGTTGTATGTAATGTTGTATGTAATATTTGCCCTCCGGGGAGCGGATAGTTTTCTGGTTTTCCTGTTTGCTCAAGCCCGGAGGGCAATTTATCACGTGGCATCACGTGTCGTCACGTGACATCTCGTAATCAATGGCGGAAGTCACGCTTCATGTCACGCAGATAAACAAAGTTCTTGTTTGCACGATCCTCGGCGGCAGTGGCACTGATGCTGGCTTTGGTCGCCAGATCGACAGCACAGGCAGCATTTTTATCCGCATCGGAAATTCCTTTCGCCAGATATAAGCATATTCCGATCGCAATCCCGGCAAGCACCATCGCAGCGATGGCAAGTGCCAGCGTGATATTCATTGTCGCCTTGTGGCTGTTGGTAAACGCATCACCTTTACCAAGTCCTTCAACCTTTTCGGCAAGGTGCAATATTGCCGCATTTTGTCTGATTTCTTCCGGCTCTTTCGGTGCACCGCATCCGGCGGCTTTTACAATTTCTTCACTCATGATTTGTTGTTCCTTTTCTTGTTTGTTAGTTTCCTTGATTTTATCAAGTATTTTTGATGCCCCGCATTGCACAGGGCATTTGGCACAATTTCCGTCACACATATTACTGTCTCCGTTGACTAATCAAAGACGATTCACAAAAGGGGAATTTTGTCAACCAAAAAAAGAGAGAGGGGGGATTATAGGGGGGTGTGAGTTGACAACATATCCTTTTAATGAAAAGATGTTTTATATAAAATTTTATAATAAATTCCCATCAAAAAAAATAAAGGAACCAGTTCGTTATGTCGATTGCAGAATCAGCAATGCACCTTACCGGCAAAGGGAAAAGTGTCGAGGGCATTGACAAGTACCAGCCGAAAAAGGAAAGAAAAACCGCTAAAAAGTCCGAAAACAAACCCGCCACATCTGCCACTCGCACGTGTGCGCAGGAGGACGGCAATGAAATCCAAATCCGAGAGGATAAACGGAACTATCGTAAACATTCTGACAAAAACCTTTCTTTGATTGGTCGCTCCCTTGATGACTTTGGAGCCGGTCGGAGTATCCTTGCTGATAATTCCGGTCAAGTTATCGGTGGCAACGGCACTCTGCGCGAAGCCAACAAGCGTGGCATTCCTCAACGCATTATTCATACCAGCGGTGATGAATTGGTAGTGGTTGTCCGGGACGACCTCTCTCCGGACGACCCCAGGCGGCAGAAACTTGCCATCATGGATAATAGTACCACGGATACTTCCGAGTTTGATTTTTTGTTGTTGCAAGAGGATTTTGCTTTGCCGGAGTTGGAAAATATGGGCATTGAGATTCCGGAGGATATGCTCTCTCTTGATGACTTCGGTGGCACGGTCGGGGAAACTGAACCGGATGCCGTCCCCGAAGTTGAAGAAGAACCGGTTTCTGTCCGGGGCAAAGTTTATCAACTCGGCAAGCACCGCCTGATGTGTGGCGACAGCACCTCGGCGGAGGATGTGGCAACGCTGATGAATGGAGAAAAAGCGGATTTGCTTTTGACTGACCCGCCGTATGGGATAAATTGCGACAAGGGAATAAAAACAACTTTTGGATCCAGCGCAAAAAATAAATATCAATATTCTGGAAATTGGGATAGTGCTGTTCCAGACAATATCGGCAATGTGGTTGAATATGCTACTAAATCAATAATTTTTGGAGCGAATTATTTTGCCAATAAATTACCCATTGGAACGCACTGGATTGTCTGGGATAAAACCGGGGACATTGATTTTAAAAATCCATTTAGCGATGCAGAATTGGCGTGGACAAATTTTGACAAGGTTATCACAAAGAAATATACAGTTATTCAGCAGGGATTCGTAAACAGTGACACTGAAAAAAGGGTCCATCCAACACAGAAGCCCATTAAGCTGTTGTCGGAAATGTTGCCTGATTATTCATCCCCTGGGAGTTTGGTACTGGATCTATTCGGCGGCTCCGGATCAACCCTGATTGCCTGTGAACAGACAAATCGCCAATGCCGGATGATGGAACTTGACGAGCATTACTGCGATGTTATCCGTAAACGCTGGGCGGAATATGTTCACGGCGAGGGTTGCGACTGGCAGAGTTTGACCCCGGAGGTGGAATGACCGATGGCAAAAGGGCAACGCAAAATCTCAAACGAGCGTTTTTTGGCTGCCATTCCAGGTACCGGCGGATTGCATACCGTAATCGCCGGAAAACTCGGAATAAACCGCCATACCGTTGCAGAATATATCAAGCGCGAGCCGGAATTGGCCAAAGCGGTGCAGGATGAAGTGGACAGCACTCTTGACAAGGTGGAAGCCGTTTTCACCAAAGCATGTCTGGGTGGCGATATTCAGGCATGTATGTTCTATCTCAAGACAAAAGGTAAAAACCGTGGTTATACCGAAAAAGTCGAGCAGGAAGTCAACACAAATCAGCCGGTGATAGTGAATTTGGGCGTTGATGAAAACTGGGGATAATTTTATGGCAGATGTTTTCAAGCCAACCCCGGCACAAATTCAAGCTATAAATTTGTTGGGCGGAGATGCTCTGCACACGCTTCTTTTTGGTGGTTCACGCTCCGGAAAAACTTTTATTGCTGTATGGGGAATTATTGCCAGAGCATTAAAAGAGCCGGGAAGCCGGCACTGCATATTGAGAAAATACTTTGCAGCATTAAATAAGTCTGTTGTCAATGACACATTCCCCAAAGTGATGCAGTTGGCTTTTCCGCGCCTGCGTTACAGTTTGAATAAATCCTTGTTTTTTGCCAAACTGCCAAATAATTCAGAGATATGGTTCGGCGGTTACGATGGCGGCGACAAGATTCTCGGCAATGAATATGCCACCATTTACTTCAATGAGGTGTCGGAATTTACCTACGATATGCTTGAAACAGCATACAGCCGTAACGCCCAGAAATGCAAAAATATCCGCAACCGGTTCTTTTACGATGAAAACCCGGCCGGTAAAACTCACTGGTCATATAAACTGTTTGTTGAGGGAGTGAACCCCATAGACAATACCAAACTGCTGCATCCGGAAAACTACTGTTCAATGCGGATGAATCCGGCGGACAATGCCGCAAATTTGTCAGAAACGTATCTGGAACAACTGGCATCCTTGTCCGCCAAGAAACGCGCCAGGTTTCTTGATGGGGAATGGCAGGACGACTCCGAAAATGCTCTCTGGAAACGCTCCACAATGATTAACCCGTATCGCTCCCACAATGTCAATCCGGACGAGCTCGACCGCATCGTGGTGGCGATAGACCCGGCTGTAACATCCACCGACCAAAGCGATGAAACCGGCATTGTCACTGTCGGAATTAAGTATGGTAAAAACGGAGCGGATGACCATTTTTATGTTTTGGAAGACAAATCTATGCGCGGAACTCCGGCAGAATGGGCAGCCGCAGCTTTGGAGTTGTATTACTATTACTCCGCTGACAGGATTATCGGCGAAGTGAACAACGGTGGCGACCTCATCGAGACAGTTATCCGCAATCTGGATAACGATGTGTCATTCCGGGCAGTCCGTGCAACACGCGGTAAAATTCTCCGTGCTGAACCGGTCGCGGCTCTTTATGAAAAGGGGCGCGTGCATCATGTCGGGGAGTTCAATCTTCTGGAAGACCAAATGTGCAATTATACCGGATATGACGGTGAAAAATCCCCCGACCGGCTTGATGCGCTGGTCTGGGGGATTACCGAGCTTATGGACGGTCGTACCGGCGAAGCATCAGACGGCGGTTATGCTCCGTTTACTTATTGAGATGTATTACAAGTGTAATAAAAAACATTTTTTGAGATTTTATTACATTTTACAAAAACTTTCCGGTTGACATTTGGCACATTTGTTGAATACAGAATTTTAAAAGATATCAGGAGATAAAGTCTTATGATAACCAAATCCACCGATGCTTTCAGCCGTAAAAAATCTGCTGTCTCCGCCCTTGCCCAGCTTGCCGTTCCAGAATGGAGCGTGTTCCGGAAGTATTGGGAACTCATTGACCACGTCACCGGCGGGGAACTTGTTGTCAAACAGTTCGCTGACAAATATATCTACCGTCCGATGTCAAAGCGTGGAAATACCACCGAAGCATGGCAGAGCTGGGAAGCGTACAAAAGGCGCGGTAAACTTCCGCAGAATGCGGCAGAAACTTTGGAAAAAATGACCGGCACCATTTGTGCAAAACCTCCGGCATTCACCGTTGAAGGGAATGCTGAACGCTTGGATTTTATGCGTGAACGCGCAACTCCGATGCGTGACGGTTTGGATGCGCTTTTTACCAGGACTGTGGAAAATGTGCTGAAATATGGCAGATACTGCCTTTTGCTTGAACCGAATGAAGATGCTGACTTTTTCCACATCAACGAGTACCGCCCGGAAAAACTTCTGCGTATTGTTCCCGTGGAAGCAAACGGTGATTCGTATGCAAAAATAATCTATCTTGATACCTCAAATATCCGCTATGATTACCGGCGGCTTTGCGATGTCTATTGTCCGCAAATAACAATTCTTGCCCTCGATGGCAGCGGTTTTTATTATCAGGCGAAATTTGGCACAGGTGAAGTGCCGATAAAGGAATATGCCACTAAAGACGGAACCCCCGTGTGGAAATCAGCCATACAGCATCGTGAAACCATGGAGCAGTTGTTTGGTGAATTGGAACGTTTCGATATCGATGCCCCTGAACCGGCAAAGGCAATTTATCCGACCAAATACGGCAGAGCTATGGAGCGCATCCCGTTTACTGTTGTCAACCCGACAAATCTGAATTTTATGAAATTTGCCACACCTCCGGTACTGGATATTTGTGTGCTGTCGCTCCATATTCTCAACGCCGATTGCGACCATCAGCAGGCTGTTTACCTTACCACGGACCCCATACCGAAATTTACTCGCATGGACAAAGTGGAAAAAGTCCCTTTGTCTGCCGACCGCTTTCTCCGGTTGACCGGCGAAGCCGAGTTTGAATTTGTTTGTGCGCCGACAAACGGTTTGCAAATGCAAGCGGCAAATATTGCCCAGATGCTCGAACAGGGCAAACAGATGGGATTGAATATTTCCGGTACTGACGGTGCCGCAAACACCTCCGGTGTTGCGCTGGAAATTATCCGCAACGCCCAGACTGCCAAACTCCGCATGGTCAATCAGACTTGCGCCAAAGCCATCGAGGAACAGTTGCGTAATGCCGGAAAATGGTTGCTCGGCATCGATGATGAAACTGCCGGGGAGCAGATAAAATATACTCCGTCTGCCGACCTTGCCAAAGTGAAACCCTCTCTGCAGGAACTTTCCGCTTTTGCCAATGTCGCTGAAAAATTCAGTGTTACCAGGCGGGAAATGCGGGAATGGCTGGAAGAAAACTTTGACATCGAGCATAAAGAGTGGGAAGAGCTGCAAGCCGAGCTTGATGCAGAGCGTGAGCTTGCGGAAATCGGTACCGGTTTTAATATTCCCCCGGTTGCTCCAAATGCCACTGCCGGTGATGTAATAGATAAGGAATAAAAAGTGCATAAAGTTGGAAGAAGAATTGTTCAATGTCCGCAATGCGGCAGTCGCAATATTTCATTTGATATGCTTTTGGCAGATGCCTATATGTTCACCTGTGAATGCAATCACACTTTCAATGTAAAGGCAACCAAAAGCGTGACACGATGTTTTTATGCTATTGAACAGGGAAATGTTCATCCGCAAATGCAGTTTATTTCTGAAATACGCAAATTGAAACATCGCGAGGTGAAACAATGCCGCTGAATCCGGACAGTAAACGCGGTGAAATCGCCGCGCTTGCCAGGCAAATCGCCGACCATCAGGCGAGGATACAGGTTATCGCTGCCAACTGGGGCGCAGAAATCTCCGACATTCTCAATGCCGGCGAAAAAGCGTTTTTATCAAAATTATCCAAAGAACTGAAAAACTTTGAATTCAGCAGTAATGCATTGGAAACTTTGACCCGGCTGAAAAAAATATGCCGGGAACTGGAAAGTATCCGTACGGCCGCATTTGACAGAGCGCGAGAAAAAATAACTGCCGAAGCGAATGCACTTGCAGATAATGAAGCAAAGTGGGCAAAGCGTGTAACTAAAGAGTTGAGCGAACCCGGCACAAAATTTAATCTCCCCACGGCTGCTGTATTGGAAAAAGTGGTCAAATATGGTCTGGCCACCGGAGCCACATTGCAGGAGTATTTTACCAAAGTCGCCGCCGATGATGCTGTGCGCATTGAAAGCACTATCCGGCAGGGCGTTTCATCCGGCTGGACTATTGACCAGATTGCACGGAATATCGCCGGAACCGCAGCCAATGATTATAAAGACGGAATTTTTGAAACGACCCGCCGGTCAGCGGTCAACATGGCACGGACGCTGACCAACAGTATTGCCAATAATGCAAAAGATGCTTTTTACCGCGCCAATACGGATGTTCTGGAAGGCGTGGAAATTCTCGCCACACTTGACGGCCGCACCTGTCCGGTATGCGCATCTTTGGACCGGACCCGGTATAAATTCGATGAACCGCACCCGGCATTGCCGATACATCACCAGTGCCGCTGTGTTCTGCTGCCGGTCACACCTCTGACCGATTTGGTCGAGGAACAGCGGCCGATGGCAAAAGCGGACTTTATGAAAGAAGCGGAACGGCTGTATAAGGAAAAATATCCAAAAAAAGATTTTTCTGCACTTGCTGACAGTACAAAGAAAAAATATTATTATGAAGCGATGCGGGAGTATGAGAAACGCACCGGGCAGCCGGCATATACTCAAGTGTCCGGCTCCGTCAACTTCAAAGAGTATTTTGAAAACCACATGACCGCCCAGCAGCAGAAAGACTGGCTGGGGCCGGAGCGTTATAAACTTTATAAAGATTTCAAACTCCCCCTTGACCGCTTTATTCCGCCATATCCTAATAAGCGGATGACCATCGCGGAACTCAAAGCGCAGGACAAAGCGAGTTTTGATGTAGGTACGGTGTCACAGGCAAAAGGAGAGCGTTTGCATAAATCAACAATGATATTTCCTGACCAGACAACCGATTATCCAGCCGGAGGAAAATATAAAAAGCTGAAACCATATTACAATGCTGCTCTGAATGGCGAAAAACAATTTGTGGAAAAACTCCGAGACGATAAATCCGGCAGAGAATTCGCTGGTGTTTGGGATGAAGAAGGCGAGCTTTTTTGTGTTTCCATGGGTGGAGTTGATGAAGGTAATGTTCAGTACATTCGTCCGGCAACAGGAGCAACTGTTATTCATAATCATCCAGGCGGCAATACTCCGTCCTGGGCAGATTTCAGTGAATTCTATCGCGGAAAAATGAAAAAAATGGAGATTGTTACCAGCAAAGGGAGTTTCGTTTTGACTTCATCGTATTCAGATGGTATATTAAGTACTGAATACAACAAAATAAAAGAACGTTTTGTAAAAAAACTTGGTGGTCGTTTACACATATCCTTTAAAGAATGGGAAGAGATTTTACATGACTCAAAAATCAAAATACATTACAGTGACGTTGAATGAGTACGATAAAACATCTCTGTCACATTCGCAATGCGGAGAATGTGCTTTGCTCATTGATGGCATTTGCGAAAAGACCTGCCAAATGCATCCTGACCCGACAAACTCTATTCCTCCTGATTATTGGGATAATAATAAACCTTGTCCGCATCGGCAAGGTGAAAATAAATAATCCATGTTGACCATCGGCGGCAATCCCAGGTTGAAAAATACACAAAACGGTGTATATTAAATAACAAAGCGAAAGGGAAAGGAGGTCGGATATGGAAAATATAAAGCATATTTATTTATTCTTATCCGGGATGATTTTAGCGTTTGATTTCTCCGGATTGCTGGGGCAGAAATTTTTTCTTAATTCCACTCCGGTTGAACGCAAAAGTGATTCAGAAAACATTGCTTCCGATTGGGACAATGTTGGCAAATCCTTAAAAAAGGCGATGGATAATGGAATCTGACAATCATTCAATAACCAAACGCGCCGTCAATATCTCCCAAACTTATCATGGTCCGATTCCGCCTGCAGCTGAAATGGAAAGATACAACGGCATTTCTTCTGATTTGCCGCAGAAAATTATTCAAATGGCGATTGATGAACAGAAGCATAGATTTGAGTTGGATAAATCAGACCTGAAAAGGAAAGAAGATGAATTAAAAGTTAATTCATTTTTAGTTAAAATGGGGATGATTGCATCTGTTTTTTGCATTTCCATAATAATGTCAGCATCTGTTTTGTGTGCTTTTGCCGGACATCCGATTACATCTGGAGTTATTGGTGGCGGTGGAATTGCCGTGATTGTGACAGTATTTGTAAGCGGTTCAAAGATTAAAACCGTTAAATAAACAATATTCCATTATGGTCGTAGGCGACCCAGAACCTCTGTTGTAGTTCGTGCCAATCGATAGTGCGTGAATGGATACAGGGGGCATTTTTAACCATTTAAGCACCGGTTCCCCCGCTGCTTTTTTTTTGCCGAAATTTCCGGTTTGGTTGACAAACTGTCCTTTTGTTGAAAGCGGTACAATGTGTGCCAAAACAGCATTTTTCAAAGAAAGGATGAGGAAATAGAATGTCTATTCCACTGAACGTGCAAAGTATCAGCGAAGTTGATGCGGAACTTCAAAAGTATGTCACCGAGAGTGACGGCAAGTTTCTGTTTGACAATGCGGAATTCAAGAAAGGTCTGGTTGCCGAAAGAGCAATTTCAGACGCATTGCGCACCGAACTGAATGCTTACAAGGGTCTGGGAATGTCCATAGACCAGATAAAAGCATTTGCCGCCCTGGGTAAGACTCCTGCGGAAATCACCGATGCGATTGCAAAAGCAGCAAATCCGCCGCAGAACGATGCCGGAGACGTTACCAAAACAACGCAGTATCTTGAACTGCAGAAAAAAGTGACAGCTTTGGAGGGATTTCAGCAAAAGTATGAAGAAGAACGGGCAAAAGTCCGGGCCAACACCCGCGACCAGGAAGTCCGGAAACTTATCAACGGTCTGCCGGATGAAATTGACAAGGAGCGTTTGACTGCCCTCGCAGAAGAGGTGCTTTTCGGCAAGTTTGACTTGAACGATGCCGGTGATGCACTTAATGCTGTCGGCGACAAACTGCCTGCGGATTTTCTTTCAGACTTTGCGAAAAAGCACGGTTTTCTGAAAACATCCATTCCGGGAGATGCCAAAAGCGGAAATGCCAGTGTAAACCAGAATGGGCGCACTGCGGCGTTTTCTGCGGCACAGCAAAAAGGTGATGTGATGGGTATGCTGGCATCCGCACCTGACTTAAACACTCAACAGCAGCAGTAAATGAGCAGAAAGGATTTTATTATGCTTTACTCCTACAGTTTTCTCAACAAGAAACGCGATTTGAGCGATATTCTTTCCACGATTGTCGCTGAACAACCCCGTTTTATCAGTTTTTTTCCGCGCGTCACCGATGCCACACAGCGCAAACATGAGTGGCTGGAAGATAACATCGCCGGACGTTCCGTCACCATTACCGGCGGCTCCGGTCTTGCGCTTACGGTTTCCGCAGCAGATGCCCAGAAACTTGTTGCCGGCATGCAATTGGTCATCGATGGTACTGCAGCCCTGTTTGAGGTTGTCTCCGTTTCCGGCACCACAGTGACTTTCCAGCTGATAAAACAGCGCGGCGGCAAGGCGGCACCGGTTTCCGGAGATGTGCTGAAAATTGCCTCCACCCCGATTATTGAGGGGTCCACCAGAGGTGAAGAGACCAGTCATCAGACCGGCACAAATTACAATGTAACGCAGATTTTCCGCAAAGAAATCATCGTTACCGGCTCCGCTCTGGCCATCGGTGTTTATGGTAATGTGGACAATCAAATCAACCGGCAGACCCAGTTTGCTTTGCAGGAACTGTCCCGTGACCTGAACCGTGTTGCTCTCTTTGGCAACCGTACTGAAGCTGCTTCCGGTATTGTCGGTACTGCCGGTGGTCTCTACGACTTCGGCGCACCGGAAGACGGCAGCGGTCTGCTTGTTGATGCCGGAGAAAATACCATTGACAGTTTCATTGTCAATGACGGTGCGCAGGCGATTATGGGTGCCGGTGGCAATCCGACCTTGATTCTCTGCTCTCCCGGTCAGGCCCGCGTCTTGAGCGCAGAGTTCAAAGACAAAGTCCAGGTTCTCCGCGCCGATGAGACCCGCGGCAGTTATGTCGCCAACATCACCAATGCCATTAACGGCAGCGGTATGACAATCGTTGCCGACCCTGATGTGCCGGACACCGATGTCTGGGTCGCTGACACTGCCGGATTCGGTTTGAGCAATCTGAGCGGTCGCGCCATCAGTGATGAGGATGCCACGCTGAAAAACTTTGATGGCATCTGCCGTATGGCTCTGGGCGAATTGACCTTTGAGTTCAAAAATGCCAAACAGCGTCTTTGCCTTATCAAAAATGTCAAAGGTTCTGCTGCGGCATTGACCGCAATGCGTGGCGAATAAACAAAAACCACCAACTGCCCCGGCGATAATATCAAAGGGGCAGTTTCTTAAAGATTGCAAAGGAACAGTTTTTTTATGAAAATTTTATCATACATCCGTGGAGCATCTGTTGTTGAAGTCGGCATGAAAGATGATGACGGCAAAATATCTGTCCGCAGATTTCCCAAAAGCATGAGCGATGCGGAAATAAATGCCGTACTGAATGGCGGGACACTGCCGGAACAAAAAACGGAAAATTTATCCGGAAAAAACAAAGAGCCGGAAAAAACCATCCCCGACCCGCCGTATATTCCCAAAGAGCGCATCAGCCGTCAGCAGATGATAGATGCGCTTGAAGCCGCCGGAATAACTGATTACGATTCCCGCAACCGGGAAAGTCTGACTGCGGCATACAACAAACTGAAGAGCGGAGAATAAAATGGAAAGTTTCTCCAACTTAACCTTTGCCGACAGCTATTTCGGCAACCGCGCGTTTGCTGAAAAGTGGCTTGCTGCCACAGATGAACAAAAGCAGAAGTTTCTTGCTACCGCAACAAACATGATTGAAGAACTTTGTACTTTTTATGATGATGACAATATGCCTTTTGTCTATGCGCCATCCAGTGCACCGGATTGGCTTAAAAAAGCGTGTTGTGAACAGGCATTGTATTTGCTGAATCTTGGCAAAGACCCCACGCAGGCGGATAAAAAGACGACATTGGGGGTGCGTGTATTCAACGGCACCACCTTTGATAAATCTTTTACTGCTGATTTACTTTGCGTTCAGTGCCGTACAATTCTGGAGCGTAATGGTGCGGAAATTGACTCTGCCGCCATTGCCGGCTCTCCCGGCGGCGTTTCAGCCGGATGGGTGGTAAAGTAACAAAAAAGTTTTCTTTTTTCCCCGCTGCCCCGGTGCAAAGTTTCAGAGTTCCTTCCTTTGCATTTCCCCCGGCGGCAGCAGGGGATTTTTTGTTTCCGGTTGACACAAAGTTCTTTTGTTGAGGGACGGTGTTTTCCTTTGACCGTGATTACGGCGGGGGTTTTTTCCAATGATTGTTACCCCGCCGCCCTCACTTTTGTAAAAAATGAAAGGTTTTATATAAATATGAATTGGCAACAGGAACTTGCCGCAGAATTGACCGCAGTGGAAGATTTGAATGCAAACCCGGCAACACTGATAATCCGCATTGACACCCTTGGGGAACTTCTGGGCGGTACGGCCAAGGTGGTGGAATTGCACCGCGAATTAAGTGTTGCCGCACCGTCTCCGGTAAATTTACGTCTGGTGGACGGAAAAAATTATCTTGCAGGGGATTTTTTATGCAAGGTAGCTTTTGCCAACTTGCAAAAAGCCTTTATTTCTTTACCGGATGACCCGGAAATAAACATCAACGGGATAACAAAAAACCTTTCAGAATTGCGGCCTTTTACAGCTTCCGGCAACTGGGGTATTGACCCCGGTGATGACAAATTGGTAATCGGCGGCGATACATGGACCATTGCCGCCATTCGCGGTTTGATGTGGCTGGACGGGGAACCGGCAGAATTAGAGTTTACTTTGCGGAGTTGAGTATGGAGTTCATTGAGAGTTTGCGCATTGCCATGCGGCAGCGGATTATTGTCAAAGCACAGATTGTCCCTGCTGCGCAATTTCAGATGGAAGGCAAAGATGCTCCTGTCAATGCCGATTTGTATGTCCGTGAAACGATAATCCAGAACGATGTTACCGAAGTGGCGCAGAATACTCTCCGTTATCAGTATCTTTGTGAATACGATTGTTTTGTAAAGCGCACCGAGTTGCCGGACATTACCGGTCAGCTTTATCGGCTCGGCGGTTTGTTGCGGCAGGAATTTCCGGCGGGAAGTAATATTGATATTCCCAATCTGAAAAATGTACAATGTTTTGTTTCCTCTCCGGTATTGTTCAATGCCATAATGCAGGAACAGGATTTGTTTGAACTGCCTGTTTTGATAAATGTGGAAATAATAGCTGACCGGAGCGAGGTGTAACCATGGCAATCAACATCGATTTGAATAAACCCGGCGGGGCGGAAAAAATAAAACAGATATTTGACCGGCGCGTGACAGATTTGATGCGTATGGCAACTATTGAATTTTTCCGCACGATAACAATCTCAACACCTGTGAAAACCGGAAGAGCGAGAGCCGGATGGACACCGTCAATCAATGTACCATCAGGTTATGTTCCGCCGGAGGGTAAATACTCCATGCCGACCATGCCAAAACTGGGAAATTTCACTGTCAAGGATGTAATCTATATATCAAACAATCTGCCATATATCGTACCGCTGAATAATGGTCACAGTAAACAGGCTCCGGCACGGTTTGTGGAAAGTGCGGCCGCAAGGGTGCAGAATGCTGTCTCAGTTGCCGCTAAAATGATACAATAGTTGACAGATTGGACTTTTTATAGAGGTAATAAACCTTTTTTTGTTTGCAAAAAAGAGAAAGGAAAAAAGAGAGAATGCCTGCAGCAATTGACACCAGAACCGGTGCGGCAAAAAACGGCCGTACCCATAAGCTCATGGCAACTTTGCTCGACACTGCCCCGGGTGGAGTTGACATCGAAAGGGAAACTATTTATTTCAACGGCGCAGATACCATCCCGCTGCGTCCCGGCATGAATTCTCCCAGCGTGGAAGTTCAGCCGTTCCAGAATGGCGACAGCACCAATGTTACCGTGGACGGCGGTTATGCCGGAGACACCATTGTCTGTGAATACGATGCCACCGATTATGACAGCATCGATGCCGCCCGCGCCAATGGTCTGCGCTGGAAAGTTCAGCGTATCAATGAGGGCGAAACATCCCCTTCTGATACCGGAATCGCAGCCATACTGACTGTTTCCGAGGGGCCGCCGCTTACGGTAAATCAGAAAACAGTCCCCACCATGACCGTGCAAATCGATTACACCGGCACCCAGCAGAATCCGCTGGATGTTCTGCCGACCGCATAATTAAAACAACAGAAAAAGGAACTCGGAATTATGGATTTGAGCAAACTCAAGGCTCTGGAACTGCCGACAGAGGAAATTGAAGTCGAGATTCTCGGTGAAAAACAGAAAGTAAAAATTTCCGCCTATGATGATGCGGTGCAATCAGACATGGCGGATATTGATGAAAACTTCAAAACCGACTCAGAGAGACGGCTGCGCAGACATCTGTTGACCAACTGTGCCAATTTGAATGAAGAGGATGCGGATTTGCTTATCAGCCGTGATAACCATGCTGTCAGCGCAATAGTGAACGGGATTTTTGACCTCCGCGACCGCTTTGTAAAAGCGCGTAATGAAATGCGGGAGAAAGCGCGAAAAAACTCCAAAGGGGGGAATTTACCGGATACGAAAGGCTGATACAGCTATCGTTAAAATACGGTGATTTCTCCCGGCTGCCTGCTCCGCTGTCGTGGAAAGACCTGATTTACCTTGAAGTTTACTCCGCAGAACTCGATAAAATCAAACGCAAAGACAATCTTGTTTTTGAGGACATCCGTTTTTATTTGCGCCACTCCGGAATGCTGAATATTTCCGCCGTGGAAATGAAACATCTGCCCAGCTATGTCGCCGCCCTTGAAGCTGAGATGGAAAGACGGATAAAATAAAACTGCCGGCCAGAAAATTGCTGACCGGCAGTGATTTTTTTATTTTCTTTTTTTCAATTCGTCTCTTGGAACAACCATGCTTCCATCCGTTGGTTTGGCCTTGGGGTCTTTTAAAGAGAATATGGGAATTCTAATACCGTTATGCTCTCTCCATCCATTCCGATACAGATTCCATCCTCTTTTATGTCCATCAGTATCTGCTGAATCACCACATATAGAACAATACAGATAGTGTTTCTCTCCAGGTTTGATTTTTTGCTCACACACAATTATGTCTGAATTGTAGGGAATTTCGTATCCGGTAACCACATTTTCAAAATTCTCTATGTCTTCAGCCGGAATGAAGATGTAGAACTGACCATCATCAACAGTGCATAATGCTCCATTGTCGAGAAATATTTGACATCTTATGCCGTAGCTCGAATATCCAATATAATACTGTGTTTCTTTGCTATTCACAAGTTTTCTGTAAATATTCCCAAATTTATTTTGCGGCGGAACCGTCCAATTTATATTTATTTGTCGCTGCTGTGGAGAATGAATAGGCTCCGCAGTCAGGACTCTGTTTTGCAATCTCATCCCTTCCGGAGAGTTGGCATCAATCGCACGTTGAGCATAAGATGGTGTAGGCTGCTGTCTTGCATACACCCCGGTTGCAATCATCAGCGCGGCGGCAATAAAAAGTTTTTTCATTTGTTCTACCTCCTTTATTTTACGGTTATTTAAACAATACACCCGGTTCAAGTGGTTTACAAGTCGCTCCTTTATTGAAGACAGTTTTTTTGGAGAAAATACAGATGCAAGATGTAAATGCCCGGATTATAGTCGCAGTGGAATCCGCAAAAGCGGAACAGCAGACCCGGAGGGTGAAAAACAGCATAAAAGGCATCACAGATGCCCGGATGAAAGATTTGCAAGTCGCCAGAGCCAAAACCAAAGCGGAACTTGCTGAATACAAATCCATGATTGCTGCACAAAAAGCCTATGCCGCAGAACAGCAGCTCGCCGGAGCAGAAGCAATAAAGCGTGTCCGTCAACGGCGGGGTGCTGACAAGGAAGAATTGGAACTCCGGACCCGGCGTATTGAGCAGTACCGTGGAGAAGTGCTGAAATTGCAAGATGCCGAATCTGCCGCTAATTTGCAGGCATACAAAGCCAAACAAGGCTATGACCAACTTGCATCCGGAGTTTCAAACACAGGGAAAGCTGTCGGGAATTTAACTCGTGCAACAAAGGGCGCAGCAGGTCGTATGGCATTTTTCCGTTCTATCGGCAAGTTGCTAAAAGCAGATGTCGGAACCGGTCTTAATCCTGAACTTGTAAAAGCAGGCATATATGCAGCCGGATTTGCTGTTGCGGTAAAAGGAGTGGTCGAGGCGGTAAGATTGACGACCTTTAGTATGCGCGAAGAAATAGCTTTGCAAACTGCCAACTCCGCCAGTCACCGTGAAGCTACTCAGGCCCTCCGGGAACGGCATGAGGCGCAGAAAGATGCGTTGAGCATCGTTGCTGAATATCATGAAAAAGAAGAGTTGACCGCCACTGAAACACTCAAATTATCCCGTGCCATGCAGCTTTTGGGCGATTCTTTTGAGCAACTCGGTGCAAAAATCGACCCTGCCACCGGCAAACTTATCAATTTTTATGAGATACAGGGAAAGCTTAGTCGCAAACAAATCGAAGAAGAAAAAAAACGGATAAAATCTGAATTGAAGCAGCTTGCCGCAGATGAAAAAAGCCAACGCACATACCGTGATTCTGGGATGACATTTTTCACCAATTTTATCACAAGAAATGTAGATGATTACAAAAAAACAGCAGAATCCATGAATAAAACTGTTGAACGCCGGATGGAATTGATGAAGCGCATGGCGGAGCTCCGGAGGATGAATCCAGAAGCGGATGCCGAAGCAGCCCGGATAGATGCCGAAGCAAGAAAGCAGAAAAAAGCCGCTGAAGAAATGAAAAGAAAGCAAGAAGAGGAACGCAGGGCCGCTGCAGAGCGCGCCAAAGCGGAAAGGCAATATTTCTCTGAATTATCCTCACAAATGAACCAATACCGCAGCACCATGCAAACAGCGGTGTTTGCCAACAGTGCCGAAGGGTTGCGGTTGCAAAGCCGGATGATGCTCAATACCGACACCTCTCCGGCACAGAAAACCGCTGACGGAGTAAAAACTCTGGTAAATCAGGGACAGCAGATTATGCTGAAACTTAACGATTTGAGTTATAAACTTACTGCCGGAAACAGTAACACCAACAAACTGGCGACCGCAATTTCCGGCGGCAGAACTTATTAAAGATAAGGATTTTATAAAAAATGTCAACAACTACCGAGTATATAATCGATACCAGTATCAATATCAGTGAAGACAGCATCCGCCTTACCCAGGAGAGGAAATTCTGTGCTGATACTTTGATGGAGCTTTATCACAGCAACCGCATCCCGCAAACCGGCAGCCGGCACTCCGAAGATGTACGTCTGCGCCTTGTTTCCGCCCAGATAGGTGAAATCGGCAATGTGGGCGGCACCAAGCAGTTTTTGTGGACCGGCGAATATGAATGCAGCTATAAATCGTCTTCCTCTCAAGATGCCGTTGATAAAAACCCCTGGCAGCTCGATGCCCAGAAATTTAATGTAAACTCTTATACTTTCCAGGAGTCATGGAAAGAGGCGTTTGATGAAAAAGGTGACATAGTTCCCCTGCTTAATTCAGCGAACTGTCCTTTGAATTTGAACCATGATGTTTACGCTGAAGAAATCACCTTTGTATTTGCCACCAGAAATGAGCCGCACACCAACGAGCAGCCGGTGATAAATGCATCCACCGTGATAGTTGCCGGACGGGAAATCCCCCAATACGCCGGTTTGCTTATGCCCCTTTTGAAAAAACCGGTTGTCGAATATGATAACCTGGGACACTTCAAACGCCGCTATTGGGAAGTTTCTGCCAAAATACGCATTAAAAGTGTTGGCACATGGCAGCGGGAAGTTCTGGATGTGAGTACTCTTGCTTTTGACCCGGACAATCCCGATGATAAAATCCCCGTCCAGTTATATAAATACAAGCCATGGACGAGTATAAAAGAAGATGAAAAACTGAAAACTCCGCAGACGATAGGTACTCTGGGACAATTGTGCCGAGCCAGGGAAGAATATGCAAAAATTGTAATGGAAGAAAGGCACGGACTGAAAAACTGGGAAAATGAGTTAAATGATACAAAAAAAAGTCAAAATTATCAATTGTATTATCAGGCAATGAAAGAGTTCGAATTCAGCGCAGTCAATGATTCTGACCCGGCACCTCTTACCGCCGAGGGTTTTGTCGATATGGAAGCTGTGCGGAACCCGGAATTGCACCCTCACAGAAAACTTTACTTTTACGAATATCCTGTCGGCAGCTGGAATCAGTATAATATGCCGAAAAAAGTCGAAGGAATGTGAGGAGGTATTATATGTCGCAGAGAATTCTGTTTGATTCCCCGGCAATTGAAAGCGTAATGAAAATGGGTAACCTTTATCATACGCCGGGTACCGGTTCTTCACATCGGGAAACCAACCTCGACAATGAAACGGAGCCGTTTTTTTACTACAGTGCCGATGAATATTATTTCCATGTGACAGACGCTTCCAAATACAATGAGGACGGTTCTGTAAAGGAGCTGAAAATCAAAGTAATCAATGGCATCATTCCCGACAGCGCATATTGCGGCACCATCAATAACAGAGATTATCCTGTCAAAGAAATAATGCTTTCTGGCACCGGAACCAGGTATATATACGCCGTAGATGGGGAAATATATGCGCTGAATCACCGTTTTCATTCAAATGTTGTCCCGGCAGTTCTGCTGGCGGAAGTGGAGTTAAAAGAGCAAAGTTTGTCCGTGCAACAAGTGTTAAAAACCACAAAAGCCATAGAGTTGGAACTGAAAAATTACGCACGCGGGGTTTCTATTGTCCCGGAAATTGAATACAGCAATGAAACTTTGAGCATTTCATATTCGGCAAACATATCAATGGTTTTTAATGGTTCATATGTCTATAACACGGTTGAACTTTCCGGAGAAGGTTACGGACAAAGTATTGTTTTTGCAATAAAAAAACTTTTTGTAAAAGGTTCAGATGCGCCGGAAGCCGAAGTGCTGCAATCTACAACATCAAAATTGCCGGAAGGTTATGAATATGTTGAAAATCTGATTGTTTACAACCGAACCGTCACCGGTGATAATATAGGAATATACATAGAATCGCTTTTTGATACCAACTGGCGCTGGACATACTCTTATGCGTCAGATATATTCTGCGCGGCACAGGAAACCGGAGAAAATTGATGATAACCCGATACATAAACCGCAGGGGCGGACTTTTGAACCGGTCTCCCTACGATGGAGAGTATGCAAATACGCCATTTTTATCTGCAAACGGCGGCGTTATAATGGGGGGCGCGGATTGGGTCAATGTTGTTGTCGGACGCGACAGCGATGGTCTGGGATATTGGTCTGCTGTAAAAATAGTTGCCAGAGGTCATTACGCATATCAAAACATGAAAAGCAACCAGGGTGACGGCCAAGCGACTTGTATAGGAGTATTTACCCGCCGAAACTATATTACATTTAGACCGCAATGGCATTTTATTCAGAACGCAGACCCGGAAGCAGTTGTGTCATTTGATGTATACGCTTATCAATCAGCGGGGGTAACTCAGGGCGGTTGTGGTGCAAAAAAAATTTACATTGGGCTTTCTGGCGGGTTGGATGGCGATGGCGGCACATTGGACTATGAATATGAAACAGTGCGCGTTTGCACCAGACCGGATATTCCGGCGTTAGTTGCGCAGGTCACATATTACCCCTCTGAAAGCAGGATAACTCTTGATACGAGCGTTGCAAAACAAGTTTCCGAAGATAATCTTTGTGAAGATTTATGCGATGGATATATTGAGGAGCCGGATGAACCGCCTGTTGTAATCAGATATAATCCAGTGCAGGTATACCCTGCCAGATTTGCTGAATACGGTAATTATTATGTTTTTACCGAAAAGAAAATTACAAACACGTCAACCCCGGAAAATCTTGGCAATGTGTACAAAAATGCCTTAAAGGTGGACGCGCCGGAATTGGCCACACCTTCCGAAAAAGAGCTTTACAGTACAGAAAATCAATATGCAGGAGCAAGCGCAAATAAGGCATTTATAGAAAGCACTCGTTGCGGTTTCACGAGAAAATCATTAGATGGCTCAACAGTTCGATATGGTTTGTGCGTTGGTAACAGCACCAGAATATTAATGTATAAAACCGGAAACACTAAAACCTTGCGTTCTTATGATGGGTCGGAATATTACAACGTTTCTTATACAGAAATGGCATCGCAGGACGGTCAATATACCGGATGGATATATTCACGTTTTTTCAAAGATGGTGAAGATTACGGCGGGGCGGGGGCACTTCGCACAGAACCGATGGCAAGAGCCGCCACCGAGCAGGATGTTGACCTGATGTACGCCGAGAATGTCGGTGATATAATCCATGACCTCGGAGAATATATCATTGGCGTTGAGGGCCCGTATGATGCACAATATTGTGTGTATTTTGAAGTTGACGGAAAAGTTTACGATGCAAACAGGGGCGATGGCAATGTCTATTATGTTTTTGAGCCGGTATATGACGATGATATAGAAGGTTATTTTGAGTAAGGAGGTTTTTTGATATGGCTTGTAATTGTCACGGAAAAAAAGGGGTTGCAGTACGCGGCAAAGTGCCTCCGGAGGAGCAATGCACGACTTGCGCGTATAAACACGTGAACAACGCACGTTCAGCGTGGGGGGAATTTACATACACAGAGGACAACCGCAGTTTTTGTTCCGGTCAGCTCCGTTTGGCTTCATTGCATTTAATGTATGACCACACTGAAACTGCGCTTAAATGCCGCGATTTGGCAGTAATTATTGAAGAAAACCGGGATGCCGGCAAGCAGGACGTTGCCGCACAACTTTATTCCCTGTTGCAAGAAAGCCGGGAATTATTCTACATTGAACACCCGGATGCACGGGAGCGATTGTTGAAACTTGCCGGGAGCAACGGTTGACAAATCGGTCTATTGTTGAGAGAAGTAATTTTTTAAAAGGAGTATAAAATGTTAAAAACATATCTTGACACCACTGATTCCGTATGGCTTGATGAATACGGCAATTTCTGGCGGGATGGATTTCCGCAGTTGATTGCCGGGGGACATGAAAAAATTAAAATTATTCTGGTAAAATCCTCTCCCAATCATGCAACAGAGTCGGCAAATCCGGACAGCTGGGAACGGGATACTTCATGGGCGGCAGACGGTAATTCTGCCATGTTGACTGTCGATACAGACTATAAGCATCTTGTAAAACTCTCTTTTTCAGCAATTCCCAATGCTGGAGATACTTCTTTGTCTTTTTCAGCATCAGGATTATCTGCATCTGAATTTTCTGCCTTTGGTGAAATTTATCTGTACCGCGCCGACAACTCTTTTGATGCACTTGGTTATTCCGGTTTCAGTGTGAATGGCGATGTTATCACCTTTACATTGTCTGATTCTGTTCCCGCCGGGGAGTATACTTCTGCTGCAATTCCGCAGATGCCGCTGGCGAGTGCATTTTTGGCGGCAGATGAGAGTGACATCGCCAATGGAGAATGGGTGTTCAATCTTGTTGTCGACTCGGCACGGTTGCGTGAAATGACGGAGTACAGCAGTGTATCTTCAGTATCTGTTCCCGGTGTTGAGTTGCTGTTTTTCCGCCATCTTGCCGACAGTACAGTGCAAAAAATACGCGCTTATATGTGGGATAGCATTTCTTTACGCAATCCGCAGGGCAACCCCGGATTTGCAGCAGAATTGCCGGATGTTTATAAAGACCAGATAAATGCTTCTGTAATTAAAGCTGTCCAGACCATTGGCGGAGATAACGAATATACTGCCATGGAAGTGTATGCTCACGATTTCAATATCACCGCCGGTACTGTGGATGACGTTACCGGACTTACCTACAACTATGATGTACCGGCCAGCCTCACGCACCGGATGCGTATACGCACCGGCGGTAGCGACAATACCAAATCGGACGTTGTTGTCGATTGGGGCGATGGACAAGTTTCATCTATTGCCAGAGGTGAGTATCTCTCTGCGGACGGCGCAAGCAGCCAGGACTATGTAATGGAGCATACCTATGCGGCAACCGGCAGGTACATTATTAAAATCTATGGCAAAGATTATTACAGCGTCTGCACTCCCCCGTTAAACATGGAGCCGACCAAATACTATCTGCTGAGCCGCATTCTGGAAGCCGACCTGCCTGTTGCTTCAAATTTTACAAACTTCAGCAGTCTGTGCCGGTATGCCTACCGGCTTCAGAAGATAGCCGCATCTGACTATCACAAATCTTTTGCCGCTGTTCGTAACATAGCCAACATGTGCGACACCTGCATAAACCTGGTATCGGTTACCGGACTTGCAAACCAGTTTCTGATTGTCAACGCAGCTTCAAATATTTTCAAAAACTGTTATTCTTTGAGCACACTGGTCTTCACCCTTCCGGCTGTGGTGACAAGCGGGGAGATGACCAATGCACTTCAAAACTGCGTTGCACTTAACATCACAGTACAGAGCCTGATACCAGCCGGAGGATTTATCGGCAGACTTAATATCCACGATTTGTTTAACAATATGCGGTTGTTGAGAGGTACGCTACCCGCCGAACTGTTGTGGAACAGCGACCAGGTAACTTGGACAGATACTACGCAGGTGTTCTGGGGTGCTGTTCCCGATGATGTACGTGCGCAGGCTCCTGTCAGCTGGGGCGGAACCGCAAGTGACGATATAATTAATAGCGGCTCGTCAAGCGGCGGCGGTCTGGAGGATGTGATTGTTGAAGGTACAATGGAGGATATCGACTTGGGTGAAGGAGATATATGGGTGGTTTCGCACCTCACTGTAGCGCCGGAAAGCGGGAAACGATACATCGTAGATGTACCGGACGACGGTGTCGCTGGTGGTTCTATGACTATAGCGTACAACAAAATTGTAGATGAGTGTCAGATTTGGTTACGCATACCCGAACCTGTCATTTCCGAAGGATGGGTATGGTTTTCAGCATCTGATAAGTTTAACTGGGTAAACGAGCCGGATTTTGCAATAAGAAATACAGAATCCGATTACCGCTATATCGTAATTTCAATTCAGAACAATCTCGCAGTATGCTCTGAATTTACTCTGGGGTCATTGAACTCCGGAGATTGGGCAAGTTGGGATTGGTGCGGAGGTGAGGTATGAGCGGATTCCGCAGGGGGCTGATGGCAAATGCCAAACCGAACTGGCGAAACTTTGCCCTTGATGGCGGCAGTATTCCGATGCTCGGTGATGATGTGGCAGTTATCGCCACAGGCGATTGGGAGATGTATACAGAGTTTGAAATATTGGACGAAAGCAAATCCGGAAGTGTGTTTGACGTGGCAACAAACGACACAACCGGAGTTTCCGGAATTCCGTATTTATATATCAATATGTATGCACCCAGTCAAACGGCTTGGTCGTTCAATATGTATATTCCGACAAAAAAAATTTCTGATATATCGCAGTCCCCGAAAGAGTGGAGTAGTGGCAGTGTAGCTTTTTTATTGACAAGTCGTAGCATAATCCCGGCAACCGGGAAGCATACAGTGCGCATTGCGATGGTAGGTGATACCTTGACATTCGAGATGGACGGCTACACGCGCACAGCAACGGCTGAACGAGCAGAGAAATATCGGTCTCAAAAAACAACATACACTCCGACAATTAACGGACACATCTACCGGCTGTATTTCAAAGACCTTACCAACAACCGTATGCTTTTGGATGTGCCGAGGTCTTATTTGACGAAATAACAACAGGAAAGAGATTTGACTATGTGGAAAAAAGACGGAACTATTTACAACGGAAAAAGCATCGTTCACAACGGGTACAGAATTTTCAACCCCAACGAAAGGGTGCTTAAAGAAGCAGGGTATGAGTGGGTTGAGCCGATTATACCTGAACAGCCGGACTTGTCAGCACTGCAAGCTGAATTTGACGCGGCGTGTGTCAAGTTCCGGGAAATCTGCTCTGCTATCGGTACGCTTATCGGCAATCCGGCTTTTAAGGGCGGCTTTGACGAAATGGCAGAGTTTGAAAGCTCCGCTTCTGCCAATACAGAAGCCGGGGTCGCTCTGTCAATCAAATGGATGGCAGCAGACAAACTCTGCACCTATTTGGCAAGCAAGCTCGGCATCGGTCAGCCCGACTGGTGGTATCAGTGCTGGGAGGAAAATTGACCATGGGTTACTCAAAAGAAGAATTGCAGATAATGTATGACACTGCCGCAAAAATGAATCTTTCAGGTGCAAGCGAATTACTTTGTCCGGAAGCTCCGGAAGTTTGCAACGGCATAGGTGCGCAGTGGATGTGGGGAGTATTGCGGGATTTAATATCTGATTTAAATCCTGCATTTGTTATACCCTCTGCCATTCACGATATGCGGTATGAGCTTGGCGGAACAGAAGAAGAACGGAAAAAAGCAGACGATGAATGGCTTGATAATTGCCTTATCATGACCGATAACCGGTATGGCTGGTACAATCCTCTGCGGTATTTTGTCCGGCGCAAAGCAAAAAGGTATTATGCCTTGCTGCGTATTTCCGGCAGCCTGGCATGGGATGGGGGTGCATGATGACCGAGAATTGGAGCATCGCTATTGCCGGCTTCGTTGTGACCATCACCATTGCCCTGCTGGGTGCCGGTATTTCCGCGCTCTGGAGCATCGCAAAAACTTTCCGCGAACTTGTTACCAGAACAGAGTGCGATTCAGCAATGGGCGAGCATTGCAAGGAAATCGCAGTTTTGAAAAAAGGTTTTGAAGAAAACAAATCGGCTATCCGCCAGATCGTGCTGGCGTTTAAACAACTGCACGGCGTGGATATTGAATACAAGGGTTAACAGAAAGGTTGAAAAAATGTTGAAAATCATGTGGCTTGTTCTTTCCGGTATCGCTCTGATAGCTCTTTCCGGCTGCGGACACAATATCAATGTGCAGGGCTGGGGACTGGCGTGTCCTTACGGTGCGATGGGGTATGGTACATTCAGCTGTACCAAAGATAATGTGACCGTGGAAAGCACCGAAAAAACCACCAAAGACGGCGTGGAAAGCCGCAACAAATTCACTGTCGGCAAACAGACCACCGGCTATGATGTGGAGCTGGAAAAAGTCAAAGCCGGAAAATAAAAAACTGTTTTTTCATCTGCCGGAAACAAAATGCAATTCCCAAACGCAACCGGCAGATGATATATTTTTGACAGGTTCATAAAGAAAGGACTTGTCAATGCAGCAAAAAGTTGAAAAAATGATAAAAGCTCTTTTTCCGGATGCGGTTCCGGGTAAAGACTTCTCGGTAAAAATTTTTAATGGACGTGCGGCAATAACCTCATGGGACAGTGTAAAGCTGGGAATGCCGCCGGGGATAGAAAAAATTCATGAAATGTACATGAAATATGTCCAACGCCGCAAAGCTGTTTTACCGGGATTTGATGCGTCAGACCCCTTGCCGTATTTGAACGAACCAAAGGTGCGGCGTGCCGCCGAGATTGCAAAAAAACGGACAGAAGTTTTTAACGGTGTTATTTTTACAAAGGTAAATTGAAAATGCTTCCGGCAAATGAAATCGAGTTGATAAGCATCCATGAGGCGGCAGAAATTCTTGGATTGCACCGTACTCAGGCCGTTGCAGAATTAGGTAAGCCTGATAAAATAATCTATTCTAAAAATAACAAGGAAAAATATCTTTATTTACGTTGCCGGGTCGCAGAGATACGGCGGCAGCGCGAATGCAAAAAATGCCAGCAGCAAAATGCCAGAGGTTCCCGTTCCTGTTATCATTGCCGCAACCGTTTTTCACCCTGTCAACTTACCAATGGCATTTGCACCGAGTGTCAGGCGCGGAAACTGGTAAAAAATTTTGCCTGCCATGGCGATGTTTGCAAATTTCCCTTTGACTGCGAAAGAGTCAATATTTTGAGCATGATTGTTGCGGAGTACCAACTTGCTGAATATTATCGGCAGAATCCCGATTCCACGGCAGAATCCGATATTGTAAAACAAACATTCAGCGATTTACCGGAGCATCCGGAAATATAAAACTCTCCCAGTCCGATAATATCCATACCGATTAAAATATCAAAACCGCCGTTGTCGGCAGCTTCTGACATCCGGACGTGCGGAATTACAAAACCATTTCCGAAAATCAAATCGGCATAATAAACAGCGGTATCCTCAATGCCATGCACCCCGGAAACCCGTGTTTTCCCGGTGACACACAAATTGAGCTTTTTTGCCACTGACGCTGAAATCATCGAACTGGTCGCACCGGTGTCCCAAATAGCGGTGCAATTATGCACTTTTTTTTCCGGCTGTTCCGGATTTGCCGCAGCAAGCGGTGTGGCGATTTCAGCACTTTCCCGTGTGGTACACAAATTAAACTGAAAAAATTGCATATTTTTGCCTTTTTCACATTTATAAAAAAGCCCTGCCAGAAACATGGCAGGGCCTATTATTTTGCCGGAATTACGCACCGGCGGCCGCCGCATTCTCAACATTGAGAATATTGAGAGCGTATCCGGTCGCAGTACGGATTATTGTGGCAAGGTATGCCCGGTCACCGACAAGTGCGCTGGCTTCAGCCGCATCTGCTGTACTGGAGAATACTATCGGCAGACGATAGCCGCAGCAGAGCATTGCAAAAGGCGGTAAATCCGATGCTGTTGCCACCGGCACATAGACCAGAAACAACCCTGCTTTTTTCAAACGGCAGAGCGTTGTCCGCAAAGTGTATACCACTTCCGCAGTACCCACGCCGGGGACTCCGAGAGAGTAACGGCAGGGGCGGACGCTGCGATTTCTTCTGTTGCAATTACACATGATATAAACCTCTATTATTGTTTCGGTCAAAAAGTGCGGACAGTACCGGATGGTTTTTTCCGGCAACTGTCACGCTTTGCCATCGTCAGCAACCGCAGGAACCGCAATCACTGTAGTTGGCGTTGCAGTTTTTCAGCATGAAGTTTTCCTGCTGCGTTTTGGCCAGGGCAGCGCGGAGCCGTTCCATTTCCTGGTCTTGCAGGAGCTGGCGTGTGGCGGCACCTTCAGCAGCGATAGCCTGTTTCAGCTCACAAGTCTGCATTGCCTGATTGTAATTGAGCTGACAAATCTGGTGCGTGATGCCGTTTTCGACAGCAGCCAATCCGCTCTGCGTTTTGCAGCAGCAATCAGCGATTTGAGCCTGCAGGTCACGCTGTCCGAGCTGGGTCTGGTAACCGAGCGTGGTGATGTTGTTGTTGACCCCGCTGAACTGGTTGCACAAATTCACATTGAGGTCACAAAGACCATTGCGGATACCGTTGACATTCTGGGCAATGAAATCCAGTCCGGCTTCATTGCGGGCAGTCGCAGTAGCGTTGTTCACTGCCAAGTCAGCAGCGAAGTTGCTGTATGCGCCGCCGCCGCAACCGCCGCAGTCACCGCCGAATCCACCGAAACCGCGACCGTAGCCGCCGAAACCGCCCCAGCCAAAGAGCAAAAGCCACGGCAAAAAAGCCCACATGCCATTCATGCCGCCCCAGCCACCGCCGCCATTCATCAGCGCGATTGCTTCCCAGGGATTGCTGTTGGCATAGCCGCAACCGCCAACCGGATTGATGTTGTACACAGGTACTGCTTCCATAATAAAAACCTTTCTTTTTTTGTTGCGCTCCACAAACCATTTCTGGAGCTTTGTTGATAAATTAGCATTTGCCAGTGCAGTCTGGAAAAATTTTTTAATTGTCGGCATTAAAATATTTTTTCCACTGTACACCGACAGATGATATGTTGTTTTTCAGACAATAAAAAAAGGATTTTTGTCATGGAAGAAAAAGAAAAATATCCAGATGAAAAAGCGGAAACATCTCCGGCCGCAACAGAACTGCCGGCTGAACCGCAGCAAAAAGAAAACAAAGAACGTTATCTGGCAGAAAATGAAATATTCCGCCGGTATTTTACCGCATTGCAAACTGACCTTGATTCTTTGAATAAAAAATATGGTAAAGAACCTGATTCCCCGGATGCCGTTAAAGCCTTGTCCGGTGAAGTGGCAACGCTTAAAAACAGCGTGGAGCAAATCCGCAGTTATTTGGAGCAGTTGGCAGCCAATTCAGGACAGCGGCAAATCGCACCTCAATCGTCATGGTATCAGCCGCCGGTATTTTCTCCGGGAAGCGGCAATGTTCTGCCGTATATTCAAACACCGAATATTCAACCGATAATGCCTCAACCTATAAATAATACAGGGAGATTTTAATTATGGCAAAAACAACTATTGAAATCGAGAGCAATGACCAGGGTCAGTACACAATGAAAATTGTAGAGCCCGATGCCCAGAACGGCACCCGGCTGGACCAGGTAGTGGCGCAGAGAATTTTACAAATGGACCAAAATCTCCGCAATCCGCAGACCCAGCAGATGCTTCAGATGTTCAAACAGAATCCGATGGCGGCAATGCAGCGGATGATGCGCAGCGGCATGGGTGGCAATATGATGCCCGGTGCCGGTAATGGCGGTATGTGGTAATTCCCCAATAACAAAAAAAATATAGAAAGGTTACAAAAAATGCACACATCTTACAATGAAAGTATGCACGGCGGCAATGAAGCTGTCGGAATGACCCGGTATGGCGACAGTTCCATGCGTATTGCCCACGAGGGCAACAACTGGGACGGAGCCGGTGAAATGATTGACCGTTTCAAAGCGGACGGTATTGAAATGCACCGTTACGGCAATGAACCCGGCGGTTACAGCTATTCCCGGTATCGCGGACAGCCGCGCACTGCCAGCGGCAGATTCCGGCGGATGCGCTTTTCGCATGAACTGGAACGGGAAAAAGAAGAGCTTGCTCCGGTACTGGCGGAAATGTACGGCTATGACCACTTGAAAGAGTGCGCTATCAAAGAGGCATCTGAAGTTATCAAAGCTGCCACTGAAGGCGATGAATATGCCATGTTCAAAGAATTTTCTGAACTGTGCGTTGTTATGAAAGCATTTGCTGAACTGCTCTCTCCGGAAGTGGAGGAACGTGCCGCAGAAGAAGCTGTTGAATATTACAGCCGCAAAGTCGAACACGCTAACTATGGTCACGAAAGACACCCTTTCGGTGAATTTATGCGCCGGAGCCGCCGCCGTTACCGGTGATTTTCAAAACAGGAAAAAAACAAATGCTTGAATATTTTGACCTTATTGCAGAGCTGCTTTCCGATATCGACCCGGAGGCAGTTGATAAAATCGTGCCGTAAAAAAAGTTTAAATTTTTCTGTTTTGCGATTTGTCAAGTGTAAAGCAGATGCCGTATTTTTCGCTTAAATTGTGTAAAGTATTGTAAACCGTTGTGCGACTTAATCCGGCTTGCTTCGCCACGCTGGAAATGGTCAGAATCCCGCCTCTGCCACAGAGTTGAAATACTTTTAATTCTGTGGCAGTCATTTTATTTAAAGCACTGTTTTGTTTTTTGAGATTGGAAATTTCCCTGCGGTATCTTTCCCCATTTTCCGTGCGGATGGCTTTGCTTATTGCCTGCCTGGTGACACCGGAGCTTTTTGCAAAGGCAGAGTGATTTTCGCCAAGGTATATTTCACGCATAGTTGCATCAAATGTTACCGGTGATGAAAAGTACATGTCAGCTATTTTCCGGATAGTATCAAGCCGGATTGCACAGACCAGTGTGATTTGTTCTTTTTCTGATAAATAATTAAATTGATTTTCGATATTGTCGTCAAATTCAGCCACTTCCTTGCGGTTATTACTGGTACGCATACGCTCCTGTTTCTTTTCACGGATTACATTTATACCGGCATTTTGCAACTGGCATGGATTATCGCACTTATCACATTTTTTTCCATAACATGGATATGGATTATAAAGATGACATTTGATGTTATTGCATATTTGACAGTCGCCATCACACAAATTTTTTTTCACATTTTTTTTCCGCATTTTTTGACAGCCTTTGATTTTAACAGTATATTATATGCTGTCGCCGGAATGCGTAATCCGGGACGCTCTTTCGCTTTTGTCCGGTGGTTCCTTTATCCCCTCCACCGGACATTTTTATATAGTCTGTTACTTCAGCATTTCCTCAATAAATCTGATGGCGGTAACGGCGACGTGGGCGGCTTCCTCGATTTGCCGATTTATGTTTTCCTTATCATTTATCGCTTCGGCAAGTTCGCCAAGCTCCTCGGCGATGAGACAGAGTCCATCCGCCTGATTTGCCGGAAACTCCGGATGCCTGCCTTTGGCTTTGCCCAATTCCAGTGCCACGATCTCAATGGCGGTTTTTTCTGTCATTTGCTTTTTTCCTTTTTGAACATGAAACTTTCGATAACATTTCCTCTCTTTGCCGGAGCGCGATATTTTCTCTGTCGGGAAAGAGAGGGGCGTTTTTCTGACATCTCATTTCCGGATGTCAAAGTGTCGACTCTGCTGCCGCCACATGACGGACAGCGTTTTCTATTCGGCACATATTCTCCGCAGCGGCACTCCCATATGTCAATGCCTTTGGTCATTCGCATTTGTCGCACTCCTTGTTCTTATTTGCCATATACTCTAATACCTGATCGGTTGAAATCGGTACTGTAAACAAGAATTGTGTATTAAATCTGACACTTGCCTCAAAGCAGCTGTGATAACCATCCGCACATCTGTCTCCAAACAATGCGTTTGCAAGTTCAATAGCACTTTCATACAATTTTCTGCAATCTTCCTTTTTACACACCAGCGACAAACCATCCTCTGTAATAGTTTCGTGAGTACCCTCCAATGAATATACCCATTGATTACGAGCGTTGCTAAAGTACGCAACCTTATCTATGTAATAAGAATAGCCACTGCCATCACATTTAACCATGTCGCCTCTTTCAAACTTAGGTGCTTTACCCTGAGCATGTTTCTCGATTTCGTGTTTACGGCAATCGTCCTCGTTGTCAAATACTGACTCGCAGTAACTACAATGGAATTGTACTCTCATCATTTCCTCACTAATTTTTCCATATATTTACCCCTCCACCTTTTTCGTGACCTCACGAAATTGGCCATCGTGAATGTTGCCGATGATTTCGGCGTTTTCAACATCCTCTTTTCTCAAATGCCAGTGGCATTTGGAATCATACCGGACGGAATAACACCAACCGCCATCGTGCCAGTGGATGTAGCGGTTGATACCGTTTTCCTGAATAACATCACCGTCAAAGACCAGCTTGCCGTTTTTGTCTTTCTCGCCGATGCATTGCTCGACAATGCAATCCGGGTCGTCCAGCACCTCTTGAAAGTCGCAATGGTCGGCAGAACCTTGACCGTTGCAAGCGTTATCGTAAGTTGCTTGAGCATCATAAATCATTTCAAATGTTCCATCGGACTTTTTATGCCACGCCCGGAATTTAAATCTGTCATTCATCGCACACCTCTTTCAAAACTTCTCTTGCTTGCTCTTGCATAAACAGCAGAATATTTTTCGCCTTTTGCGGTGATAAATTTTCGCTATTGCCATTGGCAAAGTGTTCTATAAAAATCTTCATCTTGCTGTTTTCCGTACATTTCTTTTTCCAGTCAAAGAACAGTATAGCAAATCCTACATGATCTGTTGGAGTGTTGTTCATTTTTGCACCTTTTTCAGTTTCGCCACCGTTGCGGCGATGGCTTCGGTTTTGACATTCCAATGCCAGCCGGGTAACACCGTGGAATACCATAATTTGCAAAACTCCCCAAGCGGAGCATACAACAACTTCTCCGCCAGCACCTCCGGGGAGGCGGTGATGCGGTCAAAGACGGTCGGCGGAGTATCACGATAAAGATCACAAGCAATGGCGTCAGGATACTTACAGTTAACTCGACTCTCCGGGCAGTTTATATTTTTACAGTCTTTGCAATATTTTGTATCACTCATCTTTCCCACCTCTCCACAATTCTGTAATACTCCATGAATGGCAGACCATATATTCTGTTTTGCTCATTTTTCATCCCTTTATGTTTGGCACAATAAACCGGACTTCCAGTTTTTCGCACCAGTGTTTGAAGTGTTCCAGACCTGCCATATCATCGACAAAGCATCTGCCGACTTCAGATATTTCGACATGACCATATCCGGTCAAGAAGCATCTTGCCAGGCGGAAAAACAAGGTGTCGCCGTTGGTAAACAAATTTGACCAGAGGTAACAGGGAATGTTATATCCCTGTTTGGCAAGTTCATGCAGCCAGTCATAGTCGGTGCTGGTTTCATACGCCGCCAAAATATTTTCTGCGGCTTCCAGATTGTATTTTTTCATTTCCTCTTATTTCTCCTTTTGCATCTGGGTATCGCTGATGGAATTTTGTACTCCGGTTTGCGGTACGCCATCATTTTCAGTAACGCTGTTGCTGCATCTGCCGGAGTGTGCAGTGCAAGTCCCGCTGTTTTTGCTTTCATTGATAACCCTTTCCAATTCATTTATCCATGACTGGAGGTGAACATCCGCTACGCCCTCGATTTCTCCGGCGTGGTTCAGCCACTCTATTGCTTTTGCGTCAAAACCATACTGTCTGGCAGTTTCGCGGATTTCCAAGCCGACCTTCCGCATCCATGCTTTACAGGTTTTCATGTGCTGCAAAAGTCTTTTGCGCTGATAATTCTCATAATCAAACGGCATTGTATTTTTCCTCCACTTTTTGAATCTGTTCTCCAATCCACTGCATGACATTCACGCACATGGAATTTCCGCAAGCCTTGTATCTCAAACTGTCAGGGCAGTCTTCAGCCGGTTTACCTTTCCATGGAATCTGCGTCCAGTTATCCGGGAAACCCATCAGTCTTTCGTACTCAATCGGCAGCAGTCTGCGGACGGTGCTGGTACATACCCCCATTACACCGGTGGCATTTTGGGTGTATGCTATTTCCTCTTGCGCTCCGATGCCATTGCCACCGTTCTGGTCAGCTCTGCCGATAATGTTTTCTGCGATAGCAACGGCATGGCACTCTTGCACCAGTGGAAGATTCCCACCGCCGGTCCCCGCTCTGCTGCTGATAAGCGGAGAAACATCACTGCTTTCTTTTATCCGATTATCATTGGCATGATTTTCATAACATACCACTTGCGGTTCTTTGTAGTCGGTGGAGAGCAGAGTCGATGCAAGATTTTCTTCACACGCTCCAAACTGTTTGTTGTGCATTGAAATCACGCTATTACAAACGATTTGCTCGTTTCCATGAGTATTGGCACGGAGAGTGCCAGCGTTGCCGTCCAATTCAACCGACATTACAGAACCGCCCTGGTCGTTAAGAAGCATTACTGCCTGTTGGTCATGCATACAGTTCAGGGTCTGTGCCAACTCCGGTTCATTTACCAGGCTGTCTACCTGCCCGTTACCAATGCTGGTTGCAGTATCCTTGCGGTCAGTTCTGCAAAAATGTTCCATCTGCCACTGCAATGTTTGTTTCTGCAAGGGCGGCAACTCTTTCCCTCGCTTTGAAGCGCGCCGGAGTATCCCAGCGCACGCGTCCGGGCTCAAGTAATACTTCAGCGGCACGAGTCCAGTCACCAAAATATCCGACAACGAACACACGCCGTCTGCGTTGTGGAACGGCGAATGAAAATCCGGATGCTCGGGTAAACTGTCCGTCCAGAGTTCTCCATGCCACTCCGAATCTGTCCCGTCGAGCATTGCAAACAAATCCAGCTGTACTCCACCCGTCACCAGGGACTCCAATTTTGGTTCCGGTAAAGAGGGATAAAAGGGTTGCGAAATCTCTGCCCCCGTTGGAACTGAACACGCCCGGGACGTTTTCCCAGACAAACCATTTACATTTCGATTCGTAAGCAAGCCGAACAAAATCGATGGCGAGAGATGAGCGTTCTCCGTCAAATCCGGCTCTTTTTCCGGCAACAGAGAGGTCTTGGCAGGGTGTTCCGCCAACGAGCAAGTCGATTTTTCCGGCATATTTTTTGCTGATTTTTGTAAAATCTCCCTCATTGGGCAAATCTCCTTTTTTATTTAAGGTTTTAAGTTCCTTGAGCCATGCTTCACGCATTTTTTTATCTTTGTATCTGGAAACCAGGTCTGCATTATCGCAGAGCTTTGTCCAATCCCTGCCATCTTTTTTGAGTTGCTCAATACATGACCATTCCTCATCGGTAATGATGATATCATCCGGTTCAAGCGGATTTATCGGTGCGGATGCTCCCAGACGCTCTTGCAAAACAGCGCAGGGGAAAGGCTCGACTTCCGATACAAATTTGCATTGCCATCCAAGTGAATGCCATGCCAGCGTTGCCGCTTCAACTCCGCTGCACACACTTCCGTATCTCATTTTCCCCTCTTGATTTTTTGAGAACTGTTTCAATTGCATCCCGCAATTCCCCGTCTGTTTTCGACCCCATAAACGTTGTTGGGTCTGCAATCATTTTCAACAAATCATACATCACCGGAGCGGCTTTAATCAAATAGGCGTTTGCCCGGACGCGTTCATAATCGGATTTGTTGTCGCTCTGACAGTCTGCAATCATTTCCCCGGTGCTTGATACTCCTATGTGAAAACATACCGTAAAATTGTCCATTGCATCCACGCCGGACATATCAGAAATTTCCCACTCCCCCGGCGTAAACTTCTCGGTCATATTTCGCCTCCTAAGAACACAAAAAATAAAAACACGGCTGGAATAATGATTGTCAATGAAACAATATCACCGCTGCTCATTTGCTCTGCTCCTTTTTCTCAAAACAAACCCCTATTCTGCCACGCCCCCGGCATGGCAACAGCTTTTTGTGCGTAACAAAGTATCTGCGGCACTCTCTTGTTTTCGGAGAATACCACTTGCAATTTAATCTGTGGTTCATTTGCTCTGCCCCTTTCTCAATCTGGCAAAGTGTTTTTGACGCATCATCAACCGGTTGCACTCTTTTGTCAGCAGATTCAAATTTTTTATTTCCACACCATACCGTTTGATTTCGGTGCGGAGAAGTTCCGTTTCCAGTCTGACACATTTTTTCCGCAGGGAAAAATATTTGTCCTGAAAATAGAGCGTTTCAATAAACCACCATGTTGCGGCAACGATCCAGAGTGCCGCAACCACATTTTTTTCTATTATCGCCATGACAAGCACTGCGGTATTCAGCAGCAGGCAAAGCCACGTCTGCCAATGGCAAAATATCTTTTTCATGCGCTCACCTCTGCATCTTTCATAATTCTGCGGTAAGGGGCGATTTCGTCCCGGCGGCTCGGTGGCAGACTGCGCGAGACCACCCGCAACCGGAGTTTTTCATTGCCGGAGTATTTACCGCTGCAGCACTCCGGACACGGTACTACGCAGGTGCTTTCGCCCCGCTGAAACGGCGCGGTCAACTCCGGCGGAAAATCGTCATTGCTGTACCTGCCATTGTCAATCACATACACAGTGCCGGAGTTTTCGCAGCGGCGGCAATGTATATTTTCCGGCTTCGCCGCCGCAGTTGCCTGACGGGAAATAGCATCTTGCAACTGCCACAATGTCGGCGGCTTTTTGAAACTGTCCGTGTTACGGATTTTGTGGTACGGTTCAGCAAGTTCCTTCAGCGCATTCAGCATGATAGTTTCGCTTGCCACAGTTGAAACATACTGCTCAAAAGAGTGCCATGTTTCCTTTGGCGGCATTTCTCCGATGGTGGTCTGCCACATATTGACAAACATTTTCCATTCCATTTTTTTATGCCTCCTCTGATTTCTCTTCAGCACAGATAGCCATCAAAATCGGTTTCCATTTTTTCCACCACCTCAAGCCGTCTTTACCATCCATCGCAAGAATTTCCCGGTCGGTAAAATTCCACCACTCTTTTTGGGTGTGCTGCTGGCATCCGATTTTTAACAATTCCGGCAGAATGGTAATGTTGTATTTTTCGTTGACAATGTTTTTGCAATCGGCGTTTTTTTTAACCTTATCGCCGGACACCTTTGCATTGCCGGACACCTCTGCATCGCCGGACACCTTTGCATTGCCGTACACCCAAGCATTGCCGGACACCTTTGCATTGCCGGACACCATTGCATTGCCGTACACCCAAGCATTGCCGGACACCTTTGCATTGCCGGACACCTTTGCATTGCCGTACACCTCTGCATCGCCGGACACCTCTGCATCGCCGTACACCCAAGCATTGCCGTACACCTCTGCATCGCCGTACACCCAAGCATTGCCGTACACCTCTGCATTGCCGTACACCCTTGCATTGCCGTACACCTTTGCATTGCCGTACACCCTTGCATTGCCGTACACCATTGCATTGCCGGACACCCAAGCATCGCCGGACACCCAAGCATCGCCGGACAGGTTGTCTTCTTTCTCAATGTAACCACCGAGATCGCCGGTTTTCACGCCGCGTTTTTCAATGTCTTTCGTGGCTTCAATGCGGAATAAAGTTTTTCCAAAAAGCTCAATGCTCAAATCTTTACGCAGTTTGAAATGTTTGTTTTTGTTACTATCCATTTTTTCTCCCTTTTGCTTTTGATCAATTGTTTTCCCAAGTTGACGGATCATAGGGGTCATTTTTTCTTTTGTTTTCCGTTTTGCCGGAAATGTTTTCCGGCTGTTCCCATGTTGCCGGGTCGTGATTATACATTCCGTTGTCGTAGAATTTCACGGCATCGGAAATGTATTTTTTGTGCGTGTGCGGCCACTGCTTTACTGCTGTTGCATACTCAATAGTGCCGGCTTCAACCTTGCCGACCGCCTGTTCCGGGGTTATGCCCGGATGGTCAAGCTCTCTGGCTATAGCATTGATAATCGCTTTCACCACTTTCCGGAAATTTCCGACTTTGGCTTTGGGGTAAATACCGGCTATCCTCTCGGCATCACTCGCGTATGCGTGTGCGCGAATTACACACTCTCTATTTAAATCCTTATCCTTATCAGTTGCGTTTGTTGACACTTGTTGGATTTGTTCAACAAAATCAACATTTGTTGCGTTTGTTGACACTTGTTGGCATTTGCCCCGCTTTTCAGCGGATGCTATGCCAGCCTGACGCCGCGCTTCGACCTTTGCACTGTACTGCTCCCAATGAGCATCAATAGTGTGCTTGAACCACTGCCAGCCAAATGCAAGGTGTTCCGGGATTTCCGGTTCAACTCCGTCCATGCTATAAGACACAATCGCTCTTAAAATCGTTTTGACATCCCGTAAGGAACTCAAACTCAACAAAGATTCAATCTGTCCCCGATAGAGGATTACAGTTTCCTTTTTATCCATGTTTCACACCTCAAAACAAGCTCGGCTGGGTAAACTTGCGACCGCCGTTGCTGTGGCGGCGAAGTCCGGCAAGCGCACTTTTATAAGCACTGGTTTTCAAGCAGCGGCAGCAGGTAGTCCGGCGCGGATTGCGGCTCGCGGCAATCTCGGCAGTCATCGCCACACCGCAGACCGGTTTGCCGTTGCTCGGAACGAAATGCACCGGCACAACTTCAGCGCGGAAAGCGGTATCGCATTTGGGACACTTGCACAATATATCAGCCATTTTACACCGCCAGACTGCCGGAAAGCGCGCGAAGCTCCATCACCCGCAGCGGAACATTGTAATCAACGCCCTCTTTGTTCTGCGATTCCAACGCTTTTATCCGTTCGCGTTCGGAGCGGCTGGCAGAAATAGTATCAATACAAGCCGCCATAACAATAATGCGGAAATCTTTCTGATTTGCAGTCGGCACTTCCGGCATATACGCAGTTACTATTTCGGAAACATTTTTGTAATAACTTTCATCAACACAGACTTTTATTACGCTTCCGTTGCGTCTCCGAATTTCCACGGTATCAACCGTATCAGCGGAAATTTTTATTCTGCCGGTTTTAATCCAATACGCTACGGTGCGCAGCACTTTTGAAAAGTGTATGCCGCAGATATCGGCGCACTCTTCAAGCAAGGCTCTGCCCTTTGGGGTTACTCTTAAACTGTACATTTTTTATTTACTCCTTGTTGAGTTTATATATTTTTTTTCAAATTTCACTCCGGGAATTGCAACTTTCCCCTTGGCAGCCTTTGCCACGGCATTTAATGCGCTCAAATTTACCATCATATATTCGCGCGGAACTTTGTCCTCATCAATAACTACCGCTTCCCAGGTTTCACGCATTGCAGTTCCTGATACTTTCGGCATTGCAGTAACTTCCGCCTTTGCCATTACCGCTTCGAAAACGGCGGCGGCGGCGGTATCGCTGTCGCCATTGCTTTCGGCATCGGCGGCAAGTTCGGCATACGCTTCAGATTCTTTGCGCTGCCGTTCTTCTTCCGCTTCAATTCTGCGCTGCTCGGCGGCATACCATGCTGTAGTGCTATCCTTAAGCAAGCGTATTTTTTCCTCTACCGGCGCAAGAAAACTTTTTTCAAGTTCACAGACAGCTTTATGAGCTTCTGCCGCTTTCGCTTTGGGGTCTTTGAATCTGGCAATAACCTCTTTTTTTACTGTTTGCAATTTTCCGATGAGGTCATTGGCGGCAATGAAAGTCGCCTGGTTCGTAACAGTAATTTCCGTTTTTGCCTGAGCGATGATTTCCTGTTTGAAATCTTCCTGATTTTGAATAACGTTTTCCATATTTTTTTATTTACTCCTGTTATGATGCCATGTTCCAAAGCGGAGCAGTTTCCTGCCATATCGGTTTTATCATGTTGTTCCGTGCTCGCCAGCGGAAGTCGGCAACGACTGCCAGCCACTCCATCGGCTCATACGGATAATCAACTATTTTATAGGAACCGTCCGGCCGGTAGTAACCGCATGTCAACCGCTCCGGTTTTTCCCGGAAATCCGGATGGAGCATCAGCCAGTAACCGGAAAGTTGCAAGCCGTGTGACGGTGACGGCATTCCGGTTTTGTGGTCATGAATCCATTTTTCCGCAGTAAAAATTTGGTCAATGGTTCCGGCGTATTGATATTTTTCCGAATACTGCCGGAATTCAATCAAATCCGGTTCAGCCGGAATTTCTCCGGCTGTTTTTGCACAAAGGTATGCCCTGAAATATCCGGCAAGCTCCGGGTCGATGCTGCTTTCATCCAGAATACCTTGCTCAAACCATTCTATATAAGTATGAACAATCCGTCCGCGCTCGGCGGCAATGGCAAGAGTACGCTTTGAAACAAAATCAAACTCGTACAATCCGACCGCAGAAATAATCTGCGTGACAGACGGAATAATTTTGCCATTTACCGTATAGAGGTGTTTGGCTTCGTCAAACTGAAGTTCCGCCGGCATTGTTTTTATTCTCCCGGCACCACTTGTTCCGGCACTGCGGATTCAAATGCTGAAACAACCGCATCGTAATCGGCTCTTGATATTTCAGAACTGCGCTCCACTCCGGCAATGCTTGAAACAATAAAGCTCATTTCACTGTCGGAAAGACCTCTGCTTTTACCGATGGCATACAGTCTTTTGCGTTGAGCATCGCTTATCAATGCCGGATTCTGCGGAGCAGACTGCGGCGGCTGTTCCGGTTCTTTGCGTTGCGGCGGCTGATAGCGGTTTTCTCCGGATGGCATATCGTTGGTGTCTGCTCCGACTGCTGACCGGATATGTTCTTCGTCTATGTCCTGGTCAAATACGTCTGAACAGGCTGTAACTTTCCGGCAGCCGTCCACTTCGGCGCGTTTGATTGCCATTTTCAGAACCGTATTGATAATATCTGCCGGATTCTGCCGGACTTGTTTGACGGCTTCAAATTCCTCCGGAGAACTTTTATCCTTGTCTTTTTTGTATTTTTTCTGCCAGTGAATCCGGCGGCGGGTTTCAAGAGTCTGTTCAAATTCAGCATCACAAACCGCCTTGCGCCACGCCCATTTGCTTTCATTTGTGGAGCCTTCTCCGACTCCGTAACCCAGCGTGATGCCGGTATCAATGTGAAACATCCGGCAGACAATATGGAAATGCGTGTCAAATCCGTCACTTTCGCGGGTAATTTGCGGTTCGGAGCCGATACGGAAAATCATGTTTATTTTTTCCACACCCGGTTTGAGCAATACCGGCTTTTCTATAAAAACTTTTTTTCCGGTCTTGGGGTCTTCTTCCCATCTTCCGGTACCGGGAATGGCATCATAATGCACTCCCTTTTTCATTGCGCCGGTGAGTACCTGCTGAATAATCTGTACTTGTTCCAAAAGTTGCGGAACGCTCATCTGGTTTGTTGTTGTAATGGCATTGCTGCCATTGGCGACTGGCAATTCACTCATTTTTTTCTTCCTTTTTTTGATTATTTATATGGGTATTCACTTCCCCAATACGGCACAAAGCTCAAGATATTCAAATTCGTCTGCGGTACATCCGGCGCACCGGTTTCCGTAAAAATAGGGCTGCCATCTGCCGCAGACGGAACAGAACTTTTCGCCATCGTGACCATCAGCGCAGATGTCGCAGGTCAAATCCTCATCGTTGAGCTGCTCCGGCAGATAATATTCGCCGCAGTCGGCGCACTTCATTGCCCCCTTTGCCACGCAATCCGGGCAGACTTTGTCGGCATTGAGCTTGTGCGCTCTGGTCGACTGAAAACAGCAGTTGCACGGCGCAGTGCGCTCGATGACCGGCTGACCCATTGCCAGCTGTTGAGCGATGCTCTGTAAGTTAATCATTTTCAACCTCCACGAATTTGCCATTCTTGAGAGTGTAAAATGTGTCCGCTTTGATTTTTTTGCCGTCAACTTTGGCACTTTGGAAATTAAGCAATTTCGGCACATCTCCTGAATTATTCCACTCGGCACAGGCGATGTAGCAACCTTTGGCACCCTTTACCTTACTATTGATACCTATAGCGATTGCAAATGAATCCTTGCCACTGACACTGGCGGCACTCCAGTCGCCGGTGTTGGTGGCGGCACTCTGGTTGCCGGTGTTGGTGGCGGCACTCCAGTCGCCGGTGTTGGTGGCGGCACTCCAGTCGCCGGTGTTGGTGGCGGCACTCTGGTGGCCGGTGTTGGTGGCGGCACTCTGGTTGCCGGTGTTGGTGGCGGCACTCTGATTGC
>JAZSRU010000076.1:0-47459 GCA_045538635.1 Victivallaceae bacterium | reverse complement strand
CAGAAACTTTTTTGCAAAAAAGTTTCTGCCTCTCCCCCGTACCCCCCTCTTCATCTTCAAAAAACTCTTATATTCTTTCAATCAAACAAGAGAAATATCTCTACTTTAATATCTTCCAATAGACAAATACAAAGGAAAAATATATGTTTAAAAACCATTTACTAAAATTTTTGGGCAATTTGTTGTTTGCATTAACATCAACATTAGCAATCCTTACATTTATGTATTTCTGTTATATCATCGTAAAAAATTTTAATGATTTAAATGAAGAAAATGCAGACATCGACAATTTATTGACAGCCATTGCTACAATATTTACAGCAATGACTGCTGTCGCATTTTTCTTATATAATCTGCGGCTGAAGCGGATAGACAGAGCACATAAATTATGTGAAGAATTTGAGGGTGCAGATTATAAATTAGCACGCCGCTTATGCAGAGCTTTGAAGGAAACTCATGAAAGCGGAAAAATGACTCCAGATTTTTTTCAAAAATTACTGAATAATGATATCAAAGATAAAGAAGTTAAACAATTTTGCAATGCAAATAATATTTTAAAGAACGAATGCAGATATTTCAAAGAATCTTTGATATTTACATTCAATTACTGGGAAAGGGTGTATATTGAAATTGTACGCGGACACTCTAATGAATGGTATTTACGGGAGCAATTGTTTGAAATATTCATATTTCAATATGATAGATTTTCTTTTTGGCTTGATGAATATGTACAAAAAAATTCTCCATCTCAATACCGCCGTTTAAAATATTTTTATGAATATGCACAAAAAGCAATCAACAAATCAAATTTCTCTCAAAAACTGAAAAAATGGTGGTGCGCTATTTAATAAATGAAAACTGGAGAAGAAAAAAATTCTTCTCCAGTTTCTTACTATAAAGTAACAAAAATTTAAACTTTATTGAAAATCATATCCACCATTAATATCCAAAACAATACCATTTATATAACCATTATTGATTATAAAATTACACGCATCAGCTATTTCTTCAGGTTCAGCAAATCTATTCATTGCAATTTTATTCTCGATTCTATTTCTCTGCTCTTTTGTTTTATTTAATTGCCAAGGAGTATCAACAAAGCCTGGAGCAATAACATTTACTCTTATTTTATTTGAAGCAAAAATTTTAACTAAATATTTAGCCAACATATGTAATCCGGCTTTTGACACTCCATATGGAACAGAAATAGCATGTGGAACTATCCCCAATAATGAACCGATAAAAATTATATTCCCATTATCAACAATACTTTTTCCCAATTTTTGAGTTAACAGAACAGGTATTGTTAAATTCAAATTTATTACATTATTCCATTGTGCCAATGACATAGAAAAGAAATCAGTTCTATCAGTAGTCCCTGCGTTATTAATTAACACATCAATATGAGGACAAACACTTTTTACAGATTCACAAAATCTAATAACACTTTCTTCATTTTGAAAATCATTTTTGATTATCTCAAAATTTTGAGAAATCTTTACTAATTCTTCCTTTAACTCAGGAATAACAGTATCATCATGTCCATAATGAAAAACAACAAAATACCCTTGTTCCAGTAAACTTTTTGCAATAGACTTCCCTATACCTCTAGTTGATCCTGTAACAACAGCATATCTCATCTCAACTACTCCTTTTCTCTATCCATAATCGAGCGAGCCATAAACAAATCGTTTACAGAGTCTAATTCAGCCCAATTATAATCTTGAATATCCATATACTTAAGTTTCATTTTATTATCAAGAATATTTTGAACTACTGCATTTTCGTACCATTCATTATAGAATCCGCCTTTCACCATATCAAGAATTTCTTCTTTTAAAATAGCAGTATTTGCAGCATCCAGTTTTGTTACACCAGCATATTCGCCATCATAGTCTTTTAATTCTTTACTCATTACAACGACTTCGTCATTAATGATTTTGACATTATAATCACCGTCATTTCGAACTGAAGCATCCATACAAATAAATGCACCCATTTGTGTTTCAATAACTTTTTGCCATAATTTTTTTTCATACACAACATCTGCATTTATAATAGTTACATCACCCTTCAAGTAATCTTTTGCAAACCAAAGGGACGCAATACTATTTGTATCTTTGTAAAATGGATTTTCAATAAAATCACAACCTTCAATTTCATTTTTTATTGTATCTTGCTCAAAACCAATTACAGTAAAAATCTTCGCGCTGTTATCTAATTCTCTTATACAATTTATTGTTCTCTGCAAAACTGTTATTTTATTTCTTAATTTCAACATAGACTTCGGATAATTTCTTGTATATGGGTGAAGTCTTGTCCCCATACCTGCAGCCAAAATTATATAATTCATTATTCTTCCTCCCATAATAACAACCCATAACGAGACAAACTATCCGTTATTGGGAATTTTATTTCTACACCTAACTTTTTCATTGTTCTAATAACATTAATGCCCGTAGCCTCCATTGGAATTCTTGCCATAAGTGGATTATTACAATACTCAGGATTACAATTTTTACATAATTTACAAGACCCGCCAATAAAAGATGTTGCTAGCGTACAATTTTTTTCATATAAATATTTTTCCACTTTAAGCATTGATTTATGTAAATAATTTGTAGTTCTTATTCTAATCTCTTCAAAATTATTATTAACTATAGGCAATTTATATTCCAAAATAATTGCATTAGAATATTCTTTTTTTATTATTTTTTCATAATCGACCTTAGGTATTTTGGGTGGACAAGTCCATTTTTCATTATACCTGTTACAATAAAAACATTTTAATTTAACTCGTTCTTCAAAGACAATTTCTTCCGGCTTGATATCATAAATCATCATTTTTTCAAAATTTTCCTCAATATACTGCCGAACATTCATTTATAAATCCCTCATAATATTAAAAATTCTTTCACAAGATTTATTGTCTCTATATTTATGTATCAAAGGCAAAAACTTTTCGCGATCTTCTCTACAGCAATCATTTTCCAAATTATCAATAATGGAATTCTCTAATTCTTTATACGTTTTTACTTTATCCCCAAGCATCAAAATATGGTAATTATCCATCAACGTCATTCCTCTGTTTTCAGAATAATCTTCGGATAAATTATCCAAATATATCACTGGACGATTTAATATCAAATAATCTAAAGCCACGGAAGAAAAATCAGAAATCATCAAATCAACAAAGCTGAATGTATTATAAATATTGATACCATTATCTTCTAAAATATCATTAAAAATAATTTTAAAATTTTTACTTTTTGGAAGCAAATCTAACCTATCTCTATAAAAATTCTCATCTTTAGGATGCGGTTTCATCACAAAAAGAATATTTTTTTCTTCTATCATAGAAACAAATTTTGATTGTTCAAAATCATCCATATAAAAAATATTGTTATATTGTTTTCCAACTTGTGTATACTTATCTTTATTAATCCCCTCCTTGTATGTTGGCAGATAAAAAACAACTTTGTTATATTTTTCAAAATCAAAAAGCTTCAATGTATTTTTTCTCTTGTGTTCATCCCAAATCATATCAGTTTTTGGTTGACCGACAATATGAATATAATCATACTTCCCACTAAAACAACTATTCATTATATGCTGAAATAAATCAGAAGTGACAAAATGATGAGCATTTTCCCCTAAAAATTTGTATTTATATAAAACCTTCGCCCGAATTTTTAAATTTTGCTTATTAATGATCCCTACCAATTTAATTGGCATTCCATGATATAAATTAAAATAAATACGTTTTTTACTTTTAAAATAGTCTAAAAATCTATTTGGAGTACAAATAACAACATATTTGCATGTGAGGAAATGATACATTCCTTTTAATGAATACATACTATACTTATTATGAAAATCTGCATCAAAATCATCCACAGTAGCTACCCAAATAATCTCATATTGCAATTTATAATGTTCATACAAATAATTATAATATGCTATTGCATTGTCATTAACGGTTGCATCTGCATTAATAACAATCTTTTTTCTGTTTTTTGCAATTATACCGTCTAATACATTTACTATTGGAACAAATAGCCGATGAATATTTATCTTTATTTTCAACCCTAAAAAATTGAATATCCAATGTGTCCCATGCCTATAACAAACAGACTTGACATTCATCATTTTACCTCATTATTAATTGCTATTGCGTTAATATATCAAATATGCAAATCAAAAACCATTAATTTTTTTCTAACTCATCCTGTAATATTTTCACGACAACTTATCAATGCACGAAATATATAAAGATCCTCTATAGTAGTTATTTTAAAATTAATAGAGCTGCCTTTTGACAAACAAACTTTATATCCATATTTTACCATCAATGCATTACTGCATAAATCTCCGGCATTATCTGTTTTAGCGCGTTCATAAATATCTTTAATAATCCGGTATTTGAATGTTTCCGGCGTTTGTCCCGCAAATAAAATGCTTCTGTCAACATTTTCATTGACAACAATACGGTCATAAGAAAAAAACATCGTATCATTACATGGAATTGCAGTCAAAGCACAACCGTATTTAGAGGCTACTTCTTGATTCTGCATAATAATTTCGGAGGACACCAATGGACGGTTAGCATCATGGATGCTCACTAAATCATCATCATCGACCCATGTACTGATACCATTCAGTCCGTTATTTATAGAATCAAACCGTGTATCTCCTGCGTCAAATACAGCTTCAAGCTTGGAAATCCCAAACTGACGGCAATAAGCCTTTAAAACTTCTTGCCATCCGGACAAACAAACAACCGCAATTTTATCTATACTTTTCTGTTCTTGAAATACCTTTAAGGTATAAATTATAACCGGCACTTCATTTACGGTCAAAAATTGCTTAGGTATCTCATTGCCGACTCTGGCACCTGTACCTCCTGCAATTATAAGAGCTATATTCATTTCACTTATCCTTTATTACTTTTTACATTTTATTGCTCAATAATTTTTTCAATCAAATCGACAACCCGTTCACTGGCGTGCCCATCTTCCATACACCCCTTGCTTGCCAGAAACTGGTCTACTTCAAAACGATATTTTTCCATATCAAAGTTGATAATATTATCAACAAGCTGATTCATATCAGTTGCAATAGGAAATGGGGTTGTTTCCAACGGATAATAGAAACCGCGATCATTATTGTATTTCTCAATATCTGTTGCAAATATAAAACCCGGTTTACGCGAAAGCATAAAATCAAAAATCCAACTCGAATAGTCCGTAATACCAATATCTGCTGCAACAAGTAATTCCTGTATATCCGGATATGAAGTCATATCAATTACATCTGCTGAGTCAACATTAACATTATTTTCTTTTAATTTTCGTAACAAATTACGATGGAAGCGAACCAGAATAACCCATTCGTCATTAGATTTCTCATTCAAAAGTTTACGCAGTTCCTGATAATTCAAGACATAAACATCAAGATTGTGATCATCTCTGAATGACGGGGCATAAAGCAAAATTTTCTTATTCCCGGAAATACCAACTTGCGAAAAAACTTTTTTACGAATATTATCAAGTTCTTCATCCGTTTTGAAAAAAATGTCATTACGCGGATGTCCAACCCGGGAACAAACTTTATCCCATAACAAACCTTCTTTGAATACATCTTCTTCAAAAGTGGAATTCGATAACAAAAAGTCAATATTTTGCATATCACACTTATATACTTGTGTTTTTTCATCTGAAAAAAATGGATTTTCATTTTCCACTGAAAAATCAAGCTTCTTTATCCCAAGTGAGCCATGCCATGTTTGAATATATTTTTGATTTTCATTCCGCCTCCAGCCATGTCGGAGAAAATAATTGGCATGAATATTTGAAATAAATACTTTTGCTGAATACAATATTGGAAGAGAACTCTTGCCGAATTTTTGAATTTTTATACCTGCAGGTATATCCTTGCGATGTGCAGACTTATTGTCACTCAGCCATATCAGTTCATATGGCAATTTTCTTCTGAGAATCTCTTCGGCAATATACTTCGGATTACATCCATAACCATTCCCGTTAAAATTGTCAAAAACAATACGATTTTTGACAATTTGCTTGGAACCATATTTACGCTGAGCGCTTTTAACACTGTTTATTTTTATCTCAAAACCAAATACGGTAATTATTTTGTCAAATAACACCCTTTTCATTGAAAAAATTTTGTGAAAAAACATATTTTCACCCCTTTAAACTGTGAATAATTTTTTTATCCTGTTCAGAAAAATTGCAATATGCACTATGACCAATTCCGATTTTATTCGGATAACTCATATAATTACCGTAAACCCTGGTTAAATATCCATGCACATTATTCGCACAAGGATATGAGCCGCCTTCAAATTCAATAGTTTTCAAAGGATGCAAATCTTCATATTGAGTAAACCAGTTTTTCCAGCCATGACCGAAATCAATTCCCCATACATAATCAGATTTTTCATCAATCTCTTCAGACAATATTGTCTTCATTTTCCTGTTCAAAATCAATTGCAGTTCAGCATCAGAACCATGAAAATTCTTAATTTTTTTTCTGATATTTTTAATCTCAACAGTTTTTTCAATTTGCTCATCGACAGACAATTTTTTGCCGTAAGTATCCCAAGGGAAAATATCAACAAATAAATATTGACACTTTTTATGCATGACTTTTATCATAAAATTATTGTTTTTATCTCTAAAAAATCCGGCATAAATATCCGGATTGCGAGAATACTTTTCAAATGCTTCAACAATCCTGTCATAGTCTTTTCGCAGCATACCGGTATCAATATCATCATCCCATGGAATAAAACCTTTATGACGGACGGCTCCAAGCAATGTACCTCCATCCAACCAGTATTTTACCCCTGCTTGTTTACAAACATGATCCAGCTCCTGCAGCAATGCCAGATTCGCCAACTGGATATCCCTTATTTGACCGGTTGCAGGCGGCAATGTTGTTATATCAATATTGTTCTTTTTGTAATAATAATAGAGATTCTCTTTCTTTTTTTTGGCATATTCTTTTTTAGGAAACTTGAATTTCAATCCCAAAACACGTATGATATGGTGTGTTTCACCATAATCCTTTATCGAAAAAATATTTTCTATTGCAAATTTTGACATATGAAACCACGGGAAAGTATATTATAAAACTGCTTACATCATGCCTAATATATCATAAATATAGAACTTTGCAAATTATTTATTCTCTCTAAATTAAAATATTATAAAATATTTCCTACTTTTGAAGTATTTTCTATTTGATATTAGAATTTGAGATGTTATATTAGACTTGAATTTAATTATTTTCATTTCAGGAGAAGATTATGCAAAAAAATGTGATTTGTATGAAATGGGGAACCAAATTCGGTCCCGAATATGCCAACAGACTTTACAAAATGGTCGAAAAAAACCTGACCGTGCCGCACCGTTTCATCTGTTTTACCGATGATCCGACAGGCTTGGAACCCGGTATCGAAACCCGTGAACTGCCGCCGTATCATGACAACCCCAGAATCGGCGACAAAGGCTGGCGCAAACTTTCACTTTTCAATTCCCCTCTCGCTGATTTGGAAGGAGTTGCCCTCTTCCTCGATCTGGACATTGTCATCCGCCAGAATATTGACGAACTGTTTGATGTCCCCGGCGACTTCCTCATCTGCAAAGACTGGGACTTCCCCCGCGACATCATCGGCAACTCATCAGTTTTCCGTTTTGAAGTCGGCAAATATCCTGAAGTTCTCGAAAATTTCTACAAACTCGGCAATGAAATCCGCAAAGATTACCGCAACGAACAGGCATTTCTGTCTTATCAGATGCACGAAAAAGGTATTTTGGAATATTGGGACAAAAACTGGTGCGTCAGTTTCAAACGCCACTGCCTGCAGCCGTTCCCGCTGAACTTTTTCAAAATGCCGAATGATCCTGTTGATGCCAAAATCATCGTTTTCCACGGCAAACCCACTCCGCAGATGGCTCTCAAAGGGTACTGCGGCAAAAAAGGTTTCCGCTATGTCAAACCGACAACTTGGCTGACAAAGTACTGGACTGAATAATTTTACCGTATGGCCTGAATATATGAACTGTATAAATATCTGTCTTGCCTGTGATAATAACTACGCTCAATATGCCGGTGTGGTTATTGCTTCAGTATTAGCAAACGCTGCAGAAGACGATTTACTGTCAGTATATATTCTTGACGGGGGAATCGCTGAAGACAACCGGCAGAAACTTCTGTCTTTGAAAAATATCAGGGACTGCAATATTGTATTTGTCAAAATAGACGAATCGCTTTTTGATGAATACAAACAGGTCAAAACCCATGAATACATCACATTAGCGACTTATTACCGGCTGAAATTGAGCAATTTACTGCCGGATGTCAACAGGGTTATTTACATGGATTGCGATATGGTCGTAAACTCTTCGCTCCATGAACTTTTTGCAACAGAAATGAAAGATGCACCTCTTGCCGGAGTTACAGACCTGAACCGTCGCCGTGTCCGGAAAAATCCAACATATATCAACGCCGGCATGCTGGTCATGGACTTGGATAATATCCGCAAATTCAACATTGAAGATGAATTTCTCAAATGGACCATTGCCAACAAAAATACTATAACTTGCGGTGATCAGGAAATTATCAATGAAGTCTGCAAGGGCAGGATAAAAATCGTTGATGAATGCTGGAATGTCCAGTCAAGCAATTTTGTAAATCGCTCAAGTTATACAAAACATCCCAGGATAATACATTTTGTTGCCGCCAGAAAACCATGGCACTGGGCATCTTTCAGCGTGCATAAAGATTTATATTTCAAGAATTTGCAAATCACTCCATGGGCATTGAACAGCGATGAATTATACCATTGGACTGTCGAAAACCGCCGTGCGGCACGGTGGGCATATTTGAAATACCGTCCTTTGTTCTGGCTGCGTCCGCGTTTTTATTACGCATTATACCGCACTTTTCTGAAAAAATAAATTTGCATCAGGAATTTTTTCTGAATCTTTTCTGCAGCTTGAAGCATCATGATTTTCACTGTTTGCAACGGTATTGTATTTAAATAAATCGTTCCTCGCGCCGCTATCAGACATATTCTTGTTTCTTTATTTGAATTTTCTTTTGTTTTTTACTTGTTTTTAAACGATTTATGGTGTAAATTATGCGTGAGTAATTGTACTTTAAATCTTTTACAAAAAGGATACAATATTATGGACCACAGAATCGTTCTCTCTCCGCTCGCAAATTGGCGCGACGCCCGTGGCGAAGGCACCAAGGCTCAAATCAAAAACTTCCTCAAAATCGACCTCGACAAAGTCGCAACCCGCGATGTTTATACCATCCATGCTGATATCTCCGCTGACGAAGCGGCCAAAATCGCCGCTCTCCTCGTCAATCCGGTTCTCCAGTCTTGGCGCGCAGGTTCCGCCGCTTCTGCCAATGACAAAGACCCCGCTGCTCCCGACTTTATCGTTGTGATCGGTTTCAAACCCGGTGTCACTGACAACGTCGGCCGTTCTGCCAAAGCCGCTGTTTCCGACATTCTCGGCAGAAAACTCGGCGAAAACGAACATGTTTTCAGCTCTGTTGAATATCTCCTCTACGGCAAATCCCTCAGTGCCGATGACGCCAAAACCATCGGTGTCAAACTCCTCGGCAACGAACTTATCCAGTCTGTTACCGTTCTCCCCGGCAGCGAACTCAACAATATTCCGCTCAATCTCCCCCTCATCGAAGGTGTAACTTCCGGTTCCGTCCGCGAATACAACCTCGAAGTTTCCGATGAAGGCCTGATGGAAATCAGCCGCAAAGGCACTCTCGCCCTCACTCTTGAGGAAATGAAATCCATTCAGAATTATTTCCGTAATGCCGTCGGCAGAAAAGAAGTCGGACTCTCTCAAAATCCGACCGATGTCGAACTCGAAGTTCTCGCCCAGACATGGTCAGAACACTGCAAACACAAAATTTTCTCCGCCGTCATTGATTACGAAAATGCTGAAACCGGCGAAAAAGAAACTATTGATTCATGCTACAAATCCTTTGTCAAGAAAAGCACCAACGAAATCGCCGAAGAAGTCGATTGGCTCGTTTCCGTTTTCCACGACAACGCAGGTGTTATCGCTTTCAATGACAAAGTCGATCTCGTTTACAAAGTCGAAACCCACAACAGTCCCTCCGCTCTCGATCCTTACGGCGGCGCAATGACCGGTATTGTCGGCGTCAACCGCGACCCGATGGGAACCGGACAAGGTGCTGAACTTCTCATCAATGTCTGGGGCTACTGCCTCGGCTCACCATTCACCGCTGACAAAGATGTCCCCGAAGGTCTGCTGCATCCCCGCCGCCTCCGCGACGGTATTCACAAAGGCGTTATCGACGGCGGCAACCAGAGCGGCATCCCGTATGGCATGGGCTGGGAATATTTTGAAGACCGTTATCTCGGCAAACCGCTCGTTTACTGCGGTACTGTCGGTCTGCTGCCCAAAAAGATCGGCAATGTCAAAGGTTCCGAAAAATCAATCAAAGACGGCGATTTGATTGTCATGGCAGGCGGCCGTATCGGCAAAGACGGTATTCACGGAGCAACCTTCTCCAGCGAAGAACTGCACAAAGACAGTCCCGTTCAGGCAGTTCAGATCGGCGACCCGATCACCCAGAAAAAAATGTCCGACTTCATCTATGAAGCACGCAACAAAGGACTTTACCGTTTCGTTACCGATAACGGTGCAGGCGGTCTTTCATCCAGCGTCGGTGAAATGGCTGAACTCTGCGGCGGCTGCCGTATGGACCTCGCCAAAGCCCCGCTCAAATATGCCGGCTTGAGCCCCTGGGAAATCCTCGTTTCCGAAGCACAGGAACGCATGAGTTTCGCAGTCCCCAAAGAAAATATTGAAGAATTCAAAGCCCTCGCCAAGCTCCGCGATGTCGAAGTTACCGTTATGGGTGAATTTACAACTGACGGCAAATTCTGCATGACATGGGGCGACAAAGTCGTTGCCAATTTGGATATCGATTTCATGCACGGCGGTTTGCCCAAACTTTACCTCAAGGCAAAATGGCAGACCCCGAAATTTGAAGAACCCTGCCTTAAAAACCGCAAACTTGCCGATGATATTACCGCAATGGCAGGCAGATTGAACATCTGCTCCGATGAATTCAAAGCACGCCAGTACGACCACGAAGTCAAAGGCTTGAGCGTTATCAAACCGTTTGTCGGCAAATGCCGCGATGTCCAGTCCGATGCCACAGTCACCATGGCTGAACAGCTCGGAACAGAAGGTGTCGTTCTCTCCGGCGGTATTCTCCCGCGTTACAGCGACATTGACACATACTGGATGACTGCTTCAATCATCGACCTTGCGATCCGCCGTATTATCGCAGTCGGCGGCAAACTCGGTCATATCGCAGGTTTGGACAACTTCTGCTGGCCCGATCCCGTCAAGAGCGAAAAAACTCCCGACGGCGAATACAAGCTTGCCCAGCTCGTCCGCGCCAATCAGGCTCTTTACAACTTTACCAAACTGTTCAAAGTTCCCTGTATTTCCGGCAAAGACAGTATGAAGAACGATTCAACCCGCGGCGGCAAAAAAATCTCCATTCCGCCCTCAATCCTCTTCAGTGCCATCTCCAAAATGGATGATATCTCCAAAGCTGTTACCCTTGACTTCAAGAAACCGGGCGATCTCGTTTATGTGATCGGCGATACCAAAAACGAATGCGGCGGCAGCGAATACTTCGCCATGCTCAACGCCACCGGCAACAATGTTCCCAAACTTGATGCCGCCAAAGCCATTGAGATTTACACCAATGTTTCCAATGCCACCGAAGCTGAACTCATCCACTCACTTACAACTCCCGCACTCGGCGGTCTGGCAATGTCTTTCGGCCGTTCTGCCATGGGCGGCAGACTCGGCTGCACTATTGACTGCGCCAAAATCCCTGCAAGTGAAAAGATGAATTCATTGGAACTTCTTTTCTCCGAAAGCAACAGTCGTTTTGTTGCAACTATTGCTCCGGAAGCTAAAGAAGCCTTTGAAAAGACTCTCGGCAGCATTCCGTTTGCCTGTGTCGGTACTGTTGATGATTCAGATGAAATCAAATTTGTCAATACCGACGAAGGTACATGCTCCGTCAAACTTGATGCCTTGATCAAAAATTACAAAGGCACTCTGGATCAGATTTGATCTCATTTTGAGGAGTTGAACATTGAGCCGCGCCGCTGTTTATCCTGAAAATGCGCTTATAATGGCGCCGCTTTCGGGATTTACCGACGCGGCTTATCGTCGTTCACTCTACCGCCACGGCTGCAAATTCGCTTTTACTGAAATGGTTGATGTCAGCGCGATGGCATACAAAACGCAATCCTCTTTTTTTATGCTTGAACGCTCAAAAGAGGATAAATTTCTCGGATGTCAGCTCGTCGGCAGTTCCGTCGAACATGCAAAAATTGCTATGCAGGAATTGCAACATTATGAATTTGACCTCATTGACTTGAATCTCGGTTGTCCCGTTCCCAAAGTGGCAAAAAAAGGTGCAGGTGCGGCTCTCGGAAGAAACTTTGAGCTTGCAAAAGCCGTTTTCAGCACGATTGCCGACAATGCAAAATGCCCTGTAACTGCGAAAATCCGCATCATTGACCAATATGATGTCGAACCGACCCTGAAACTTGTAAAGATGCTGGAAGAGTGCGGAGCGAGTGCGATCACGATTCACGGACGCATCAAAGAGGCATTTTACTCCGGTCCTGTCGCTTTTGATCAAATACGCATCTGCCGCCAAGCATTACAAATTCCTGTCATTGCAAACGGCGGTGTCATGAATTACGATAACTTTCTGGAAATCAAAGAGAAAACATCCTGCGATGCAATTATGATCGCGCGCGGTGCGATGGGCAATCCATGGATTTTTGAAGAATTGAGTTCTCCCGGAAACTTCCGCCGCCCGACAGTCACAGAACTTGCCGATGAGATAAAGGAACACATCAGCGATACCTGTTCATTGTACGGAGAAAATCAGGGAATGAAACTTTCCCGCAAACTGGTACATGATTATCTCAAGGGGCGCGGCTTCAAAAGTTCCTACCGTGCAGAAGCATCAAAACTTGCAAACTTGAACGATCTCGATGTTTTATTGCAGAAATTGTGTGATGAATACGCAAACTGCTCTTGAATTTTATCTTATATGAGTGTATCTTTCAAAAAAGGAGATTTGATATGAAATATATTTATTTGATACTGATAACCGCATTGACTGTCATTACCACCGGCTGTACCACCCCGCTGCCTGCGGAAGATATCAAAATTTTTGAAGTTTGCAAGGATGAAATCGCCGTGCTGCGCAATCCCAAAATCCCCCGCAACAGCAAAGAAAAATATGACGCGGCCCGTTCTCTTGCAAAAAAAGTTGATTTCAGCTACACCAGAACCGCAAAATTCCTCGGCAAAATTTTTCTTGATGCAGATGCCAGAGTCAACCGCATCAGCAATGAAGAGATGGTTATTATCATGTATTATCCGTATGAAGATAAATTCATAAGCTTTGAATTCTTCCGTTATCGTGATCACATTCACCGTACAAATATCCGCTACAAATAATTATGACACAATTTTTTTATCAGACAACCACCGACAGCGCATTCAATCTCGCGCTGGAAGAACTTCTGGTCAAAGAATGTAATGAGGAAATATTTTTTCTCTGGCAGAATGCCCCCGCTGTCATAATCGGACGCAATCAGAACACTCTGGCAGAAATAAACAGCGATTTTATCCGTGAACACAAAATCAATGTCACCCGCCGCAATACCGGAGGCGGTGCTGTTTATCATGATCTCGGCAATATCAATTACAGTTATATTGTCAATTATCAACCCGGCAAAGATATTGATTTTTCAGTATTTGCAATCCCTGTGATCAAAACTCTTGCTCAAATAGGTATTACTGCTGAGTTTTCCGGCAGAAATGATATCCTTATCGACGGCAGAAAAATTTCAGGCAGCGCACAAAGCCGTATCGGCGCCCGCATTCTTTTTCATGGAACGCTGCTTTTTGATTCAAATATTGATGATATTGTCAATGCTCTCAATGTCAGCGGTGTGAAAATTTCCGGCAAAGGCATTGCTTCTGTCCGTTCCAGAGTTACAAATATCAAAGAACATTTGCCGCAACAACTCGATGTCAAAGAGTTTATAAATCTGATTTCCGGATATCTGCGGCGGGAATTCAATATTACAGAAGATTATATTGTTCCGGCGGAAATATTGCAGCAGGCAGAAAAACTTGCCGACTCAAAATACCGTACATGGGAGTGGAATTATGGTAATTCTCCGATTTTCAATTATGAAAAAAGCAGCAAATTTGCCGGAGGCAGTGTTACATTACATCTTGAAATACAAAAGGGGAAAATTACCAATATCAGATTCAGCGGCGATTTTTTCTCGCGTCAGGAAGTGTCATCTCTGGAAAAAGCTTTCATAAATGCAGAGATTTCAAGTGCCAATATAAATTCAATCCTCGCGAATTTTGATATTCCGGAATTATTTATCAATATAACTCCGGATGAAATAAAATCCCTTTTCCCGGCAATATGATGCTCAATGACGCACATCACCGGCAATGGCGATATCAGTCCCAAGTCTTATGACTTCGACATTATCAAGCTGATACAAATTTGACAAATCAACCGGAGATTTGCCGCCGACAGCACTTATGCTGTCTTTGCCGCCCATTATTTTCGGGGCGATATGAAATTCCATCCGGTCAATAACGCCGGCATTCAACGCAGATGCGGCAAGTTCAGAACCGCCTTCAACAAAAAGTGAAGTAATTTTGCGCTCTGCAAGTTTTGCAAGAAAAATATCCCATTTTTCAGCCGTTGACAAATCAATTATCTCAAAATCACCAACCGCATCAACATCTCCGTAAAGCTTCTCCAATTCATTATGCGTCATGCTCGTTGAAGCAATAAAACGATACATTTTACGCTCAAAAAGAGTTCCGTCATCATTGCGGGCAAAAAGTGTCGGCAAATCTTTGCGGATCGTCTCCGCGCCGACAATTATTGCATCAAAACCGCGGCGCAGATACTGCACTCTCTGACGCGCTTCTGCACCGGTAATAAATTTGGAACAGCCATTGGCACAAGCTATTTTGCCATCCAGCGTAATGCCCATTTTCAACAAAACAAAAGGCTTGCCGGAAGTTATAAATTTAAAAAATATACGATTGAGTTCAATACATTCTTTTTCCAGAACTCCGACTTTATACTCAATCCCATGTTCGCGGAAAATTTCCAATGCCCGCCCTGCATGAGCAGGATTCGGATCAAGCGTACCAATACAGACAAAACGGAACTTGCGATTGCATATAAGCTCCGTACAGGGGGGAGTTCTGCCGTAAGTGCAGCATGGTTCAAGAGTTACATATATTTCTGCATTTTCACAACTGTAACCGTTTGCCTCTGCATCACGCACAGCCTCAACTTCGGCATGAGGCATTCCGCATTGATGATGATATCCTCTGCCGAGGATTTTGCCGTCACGGACGACAACTGCTCCAACCAATGGATTCGGAGAAACAAAACCGTACCCCTTGCGTGCTTCATCGAGTGCGGCACTCATCCATTTTTCGCAGTTGTCAGCCATGATTATTCAGCATCTCCCTGAACAAAAAGAGCCTTTGCATACATATCGGCATCAAATCTCTGTAAATCTTCCGGAGCTTCACCCAGTCCGGCAAAAAAGCAAGGCAAATCAAATTTTTTCTGCAGGGCAACCGCCATTCCGCCCTTGCCGGTACCGTCAAGTTTGGTCAGTACAATACCGGTCAAATTCGCAGCGGCGAGAAATTTCTCTGCCTGACTCAAAGCATTTGCACCGATACTGGAATCAACTGTGAGCCATGTTTCATGCGGTGCGCCGGGCAAAGCCTTATTGATTGAACGGCAGATTTTTGCAAGTTCTTCCATCAGATTTTTCTGATTATGCTGTCGGCCTGCGGTATCTATGAGCAGATAATCTGCTTTTTCTGCAACGGCAGTTTTTACAGCGTCAAACGCAACTCCGGACGGATCTGCACCGCTTTTTGACGCGACCAGAATCGCTCCGCTGCGCTGACTCCAAAGTGTCAGTTGCTCATTGGCTGCTGCGCGGAAAGTATCACATGAACCGAGGACAACTTTTTTACCCTGTTGACATAATGAATAAGCAAGTTTGCCGATGGTAGTCGTTTTGCCTGAACCGTTTACGCCGACAAAAAGGATAACTGCCGGTTCTCCGTCATTGCCGTGATTGATTTCACGCATATTGCGCTTCAGAATAGAGGCGACATAATTTGAAGCGACGGCATAAATATCTTCAGAACTTTTTATTCTGCCGCGTTCATATTCATCTTTCAGAGTATTGGCAATATCCAATGCAGCCGCAACACCGAAGTCATAGGAAATAAGTGTATCCCCCAGCAATTCAAATGTTGAGCTGTCCCACTCTTTGACGCCGCCGAAAAGAGAGCTTATAGTACGGCCGACTTTAACGGAACTTTTTTCCAGACCTTTTTTAAAAATAGAAAAAATAGAAGCCATCTGAAATCCTCCGGCGCATCAGCGTTCGGGACGGTCGAGTGAATCTTTGACTGCATTCAGCACGCCATTGATAAAATTGGCAGATTTTTCATCAGCATAATCGCGTGCAATCTCAACTCCCTCGTTGATACTGACAATGGGCGGCACATCCATATCATAAAGCATTTCATAAACTGCAACACGCATGATATTGCGGTCAACGACAGAAATGCGGTCCCATTCCCAGTTTTTTGTGAAATCGCGGATTTTTGCATCAATTTCATCCAGATTCAATGCGACATTGGCAATAATATTTTCTGCGCCTTCGCGGCTCTTGCGCGCATAACGGTTGTCTGCAAGATTGTGCTGCGGCTTCATTTCCTCTTCAAAAAAAGACTCAAATTTACCAAGTTCAGGAAAATCTCCGACTATATCACAGCAGAAAAGATACTGCATGGCAATTTCACGGGCAAGCCGTTTGGTATGCAATTTCGGAGTTGATTCCAATGATTCATCAATGTCCATATCAAAAGCCTTTTATTTGATAACTTTGCAGAGATTTGCCATTTCGATAGCGGCGACGGCAGCATCGGCGCCTTTGTTTCCGGCTTTTGTACCGCTGCGTTCGATAGCCTGATCCAGATCTTCAGCGGTGATCATGCCGTAAGTAACAGGAACTCCGGATTCCAAACCGAGCTGAGCGAGGCATTTTGAAACTTCACTGTTGATATAACCGGCATGGGGGGTTGCGCCCTGAATGACAACGCCGAGAGCCATAACTGCATCATATTTGCCGGTTGCGAGCAATTTTTTCACAGCGAAAGGAATTTCATATGAACCGGGAACGTAAGCAACGGTAATATTTTCCTCTGCGCCGCCGTGACGGACGATGCAGTCAACAGCCCCGCTGAGCAGATGGCTGACGAAAAAATTATTAAAACGCGCACAAACGATACCGAACTTCAAACCTTCGGCATTAAAATTACCTTCAAGAACAGTCTTTTTTTCCATTTTTTGATCTCCTTGTTTATTTGAATTCAAGCATACGGCGTATCGGAATTACGGCACGACCGCAGATTTCTTTGCTGATAATTATTTCCTCTGTTTCCTCCTCAAGCGCGCGCAGCAGATCCTGCAAACGGGCAAGTTTCATGTGCGGACAGACCGCTTCGGGAGATATCAGGATAAAACGCTTGTCGGGATTTTCTTTCTCCAGACGGTGCAAAATGCCAAGTTCTGTGGCAATAATAAACTCTTTTTTGTCAGAATTTTTGACATGAGTAAGAATTTTGCCGGTACTCAATGCGTGATCCGCCAGCGCAACCACTTCCGCAGGGGCTTCGGGATGAATGAGAACTTCAGCATTCGGATATTCTTTTTTGCGTTTTTCTATCATGCTGACAGTAAAACGGTTATGCACGGGGCAACAGCCGTCATAAAGTTTCATTACCCGTCCGGCCTGCGCGACACAAAAGCTTCCGAGATTGCGGTCCGGCAGAAAAAGAATCTCTTTATCCGGCGGCAGAGCTTTGACCACCTGCAATGCATTACCGCTGGTAACGCAGATATCGCATTCGGTTTTAGTTTCTGCGGTTGTATTGACATAAGCAACGACATAAAGGCCGGGATTTTCCTTTTTCATGCGACGCACAGCTTCCAGATCGACCATATCAGCCATATCGCAGCCGGCAGTTGAAACCGGCAGCACAACTTTTTTATCCGGTGAGAGGATTTTGGCGGTTTCCGCCATAAAACGGACACCGCAGAAAACGATCATATCTGCAGTTGTTTCTGCCGCTTTGATACTGAGTTCCAGAGAATCTCCGCAAAAATCGGCAATATCCTGAATTTCACCGAGAGAGTAGTTATGGGCAAGAATTACTGCATTTTTCTCTTTTTTGAGAGTTTTGATACGCTCGATCAGTTGGGCATCCGTAAGCATTTTTTACCTCAATTCGACATTAAATTTATTTGCCAGGCTGTCGCGGAGAGTATAATAAGCTTTGTTGATCTCATCATCGGTCAATGTGCGTTCAGCATGACGGAATGTGAGTTTGAAAGCCATACTCTTTTTGTCCGCGCCGATTTTGTCATCGGTGAAAATATCAAAAAGTTCCACTTTCTCCAAATGAGCAAGTTTCAATTTGCGGATAAAATCTATGACAGTTGCATATTCCAGAGTTCTGTCGCAGACAAAAGCAACATCACGGCTGGTTGCAGGATACATACTGAACGGTTTGTAGAGCAGCTTGCCCTGAGTGCCGTTGAGAACAGCTTCAACTTCGAGAACTGCGGCATACATCTTTTTAGTTGTTTTGAAACCTTTGGTCAGGTCATGGGCAATTTCTCCGAGGAAACCGGCACACTTGCCGTTGATGACAACTTTCGCGCAGACACCGTCAACAAAACGGGCATCTTCGGCGGCTTCAAAGCGATAATTTGCAATGCGGCGTTTATTGAAAAGTGCCTCCAGAGTACCTTTCAGATCATAGAAATCAATATCCTGCGCCAGCTCTGCACTGAAAAGTTCAGGATGACGGGAACCGGTCATCATCACACAGATTTCCATGCGTTCTTCCGGGAACATTTTCGGATTGGCACAGAAAACTCTGCCCTGTTCAAAAAGCCTGAGATTGAGATTGCGACGGGCAATATTGCGCTCAAGAGTGTTGAGCATTTCACCGAAAAGCGACGGACGCAGACAACGCAAATCAAGACTCAGCGGATTGTCAAGAATAATAACATCTTCGATTTTGAATCTGCGGTCAGACAATGCGGTTTTATCGCTGACGGTACTGTAATGATAACATTCAAAAAGGCCAAGTCCGATCAAGTCCTCACGCAACTGCTGATATTTCAAATAAGCATCTTTACGCAAAGGAGCAACCGATTTGGCAGTTACGGAAATCAGCGGGATTCCGGCAAGTCCGTGAATACGGGCAACTTCTTCCGCAAGATCAGCTTCGTTGGTCAGGTCAAGGCGGAACAACGGAGCAGTAACTACGCAGCCTTCAGCAGTTTCATCGCTTACTTTGAGCTGAAGTTTGCGGAAAATACCACTGATATCATTACCGGAAAGTGAAAGTCCGAGAAGTTTATTGATGCGCTCATAACGGCATGGAATGACTTTTTCTGCCGGACGCGGGACGGAAACATCAATCAACGGAGTTACGAGTTCACCGCCGGCAAGCTCCAGAATCAGCTGGGCGCAGCGGCGTGATGCAAGTTCCGCCATATCAAAATCAACTCCGCGCTCGTAGCGGTAACTTGAATCGGAGCTGACTCCCAGTTCGCGGCTGGAACTGCGGATATTGGATGAGAAAAAGACTGCACTTTCAATCAGGCAGTTGACAGTTTGTTCAGTAACACCGCTCTCTTCGCCGCCCATGATACCGGCGAGAACAACAGGTTTTTCGGCATCAGCAATTACAAGATGGCGTTCAGCAAGTTCAACCACTTTGCCATCAAGCAGTTCCAATTTTTCGCCATCATTGGCTCTGCGGATAACAACGCGTTTTTCTGCAAGTTTATCAAGGTCGAAAACATGCAGCGGCTGACCGAGTTCCATCAAAACATAATTGCTGATGTCAACGATGTTGTTGATTGGACGCAAACCGATGGCAATCAATTTGTCCTGCAACCATTTGGGAGAAGGTGCAACTTTAACATTTTCAATAACTCTGGCAGTATAACGCGGGCAGAGTTCATTATCCATGACTGTCACAAGATTTTTGTAGCGTTCGGGGACTTCTTTGACTTCAGGAACAGTGATTTCGGGCAGTTTCGCCTGCGTATCAAGCAAACATGCCACATCACGGGCGATACCGTAATGAGACAGCCAGTCAGCACGGTTCGGAGTAACTTCAACAGTAATACAGCTGTCTGCACCGAGAAGATCATTGAGCGGAGTTCCGGGAACAGCATCTGCGTCAAGTTCCATCAGACCTGAATGATCGTCGCTCAAGCCGAGTTCCTTGCCGCTGCACATCATGCCGAAAGATTCGACACCGCGGAGTTTGGCTTTTTTGATGACAAATTCGCCGTCGCCGTCTTTGAAAACAGTTCCGACAGTTGCCAGCGGAACAAGTTTGCCTGCATCGCAGTTGGGCGCACCGCAAACGATCTGGATTTCATTGGTTCCGTCAAAAACCTTGCAGACAGAAAGTGCGTCTGCGTTGGGATGCGGATTACGCTCCAGAATTTTGGCAACGACAATGCCTTTGGGGACGACTTCAGTGGATTCAACTTCCTCGACTTCAATGCCTGCACAGGTAAGTTTATCGCAAAGCTGCTCCAGCGAACAATCAATATCAACATATTGTGTAAGGAAATTTTTTGAAATTTTCATAGGGACACCTGCTCTCAGAATTGTTGAAGGAAACGGACATCATTTTCATAAAGATAACGGATGTCGCCGATACGGTAACGCAGCATGGCCAAACGCTCAATACCAAGGCCGAAAGCAAAACCGCTCCAGACTTCGGGATCATAACCCACATTGCGCAATACATTGGGATCGACCATACCGGCACCGGCAATTTCGATATAACCTGAATTTTTGCAGACCGGACAACCTTTGCCGCCGCACATGATACATGAGAAATCGTACTCAACACTGGGTTCGGTAAAGGGGAAAAAGTGCGGGCGCAGACGGATGTTGATCTTTTCTCCGAAAACTTCCCATGCAAAATTCTGCAGAATGCTCTTCAAATCTGCCAATGAAACATTTTTGTCGATATAAAGACCTTCGATCTGGTGAAAGTTCATGCCGTGAGTTGCATCGGGGGTATCGCGGCGGAAACAGCGGCCGGGAGCGACGATACGGACAGGCGGTTCCTGACTTTCCATGACACGAATCTGCACGGGACTGGTCTGTGAGCGCAGCAGTCTGCCGTCAGCAAAATAGAATGTATCTCCGCGATCGCGTGACGGATGATCCATCGGAGTATTGAGTGCATCAAAGTTGTGATAAACATCTTCGATCTCCGGCCCGTCAGCAACAATGAAACCCATTCTGCGGAAAGTATTTACACATTCATCGATCATGATTGAAATGGGATGTTTATGCCCTGCATTTGCAAGTCTGCCGGGGAGAGTGACATCAATTGACTGTTTTTTTGCGTCTGCCTTGCCGGCGGCGTTTTTGGCTTCCTGCAGCATTTCTTCGATAGCCTTGCGTGAGGTATTGAAAGCAATACCGACATTTTTGCGTTCTTCGGGAGCGACAGAACCCATTTCTTTACTCAAAGCGGGGAGCAGACCATTGCGTCCGAGAAACTGGATACGCAGCTGTTCAATACTCTCTGCTGATGAATCCTGCTGAAGTTTTGTCTGAACATCCAGCACAGATTGTTGGAGTTTTTCTAAAAGTGAACTCATTTTTATCTCGCTTATATTAAATTTTTACAAATATTAAAATTCAAATCCTGATTTTTCATGTCCCCGGAATAGCCACACGGACATATTTTTCTGCTGTTTAAAGCAAAACAGCCCGAATATGGAAAAAATCCACCTTCAGGCTGTTTATAAATTTTTGATTTTCAATGGAAGCATTTCAAACTGAAACACTTCCATAGAAAATACATCTGTCGGAGCTTAGGCCTGGGTGACTTTTTCCACCAGGTTTTTAAACTCTTGCGGCTCGTTGATAGCCAGATCTGACAAAACCTTGCGGTTGAGTTCGATATTGGCTTTTTTCAAACCGCACATGAAAGTGCTGTAATTGACGCCCAATTCACGGCATGCAGCATTGATACGGATGATCCAGAGACCTCTGTACTGCTGTTTCTTCTGTTTGCGGCCTTTGTAGGCGTGAACGCCTGCTTTATCGACTGCATCATAAACGGTACGGATCTGCTTACTGCTTGCACCATAAAAACCTTTGGCGCGCTCCAATACTCTTTTGCGACGTTTTCTGGAACTGACTGCACAAGTAACTCTCATAATATTCCTCCATTAAAGTCCGTAGGGCAACGCTGCTTTGATGCGGCGGCTTTCTGCTTTTGAAACTTCACCATCACCGCGGAGGCGGCGTTTACGTTTCGGGCTTTTCTTAGTCAGGATGTGACTTGCCCCGGCCTTGTTGTGGCGGAACTTACCAGTTCCGGTCATTTTGAGCCGCTTTGCGGCACATTTTCTCGTCTTCAATTTCGGCATCGTTGGTTTTCCTTTTTTTTAAAGTTAAACTCTTCACGACGGCGGCCGACGCCAGCCAACCGGTCGTGTTCCGCTCCATTCCTTATTTCGGAGCGAAAGTAACGGATATATTACGCCCGAGGAGCTTGGGAGTACCGTCAGCGTCCCCGTATGGTGCAAGGTCGGTCATCACATTGTTCATAAGATCGAATGCGATATCCTGATGCGCCATCTCTCTGCCGCGTAATGCGAGAGTAATCTTTAATCTACACCCTTTTTCCAAAAAGTCAAGTGCTTTTTTGATTTTAAACTCATAATCGTGTTTATCAATGGTGACATGGAACTTGACTTCCTTCACTTTCTGAGCTGCATTGTTCTTTTTCTGGGCTTTAAGATTTTTTTTCTGTTCGTACTGCAATTTACCGAAATTCATGATGCGAACGACAGGGATATCGGCTTTGTCCGCGACAACAACCAGATCCAAACCTGCCTCTTTCGCCATTTCACGTGCGGTTTCGAGCGATACGATGCTCAACTGTTCACCCTCAGGTCCGATCAAACGGACCTCTTTGGCAGTGAACGACCGATCATTGGGTTTTAATAACTTAGCTATAATAGCCTCCTCGTGTTGATTTTTTTGTTTTCTGCCGGTCAGCAAGTTTCCGGTGGACTTGCATCTCAAGCACTTTCAATATAACATTTTATAAAAGTTTTTCAAATATCAAACTGTTTTTTCTTCAACTTCTTTCAGCATTTTTTCAACAAGGGCGTCAATATCCATTGCACCGAGTTCACCTTCGCGGCGGTTGCGGACAGAAACATTGCCCTGTTCAAGTTCTTTGTCGCCGACAATAATCAAATAAGGAATGCGTTCATTGCGTCCGAGTTTGATTTTTGCGCCGAGTCCTTCATTACGGGTATCGACATCAACGCGCAGACCTTTTGCACGGAAAGATTTCTTAAGTTCTTCTGCATAAGCAAGTTGGCGTTCTGTAACCGGCAGGATTTTTGCCTGTACCGGAGCCAGCCACATCGGGAATGCACCTGCATACTGCTCAATCAGGATACCGAAGAAGCGTTCAATTGAACCGAGCAATGCGCGGTGAACCATGAACGGCTGATGTCGTTTGCCGTCTTCACCGATATAAGTCATATCAAAACGCTCGGGCAGATTGAAGTCAAACTGAATGGTGGTAGTCTGCCATTCACGGCCGATCGCATCTTTGACCTTAAGGTCAATTTTCGGACCGTAGAAAGCACCGCCGCCTTCATCAACTTCGCAATCAAGGCCTGCTTTATCAACCGCTTTTTTGAGTGAATCGAGAGCTTTTTCCCACTTGGCGGGATCGCCGACAGCCTTGGCGGGACGGGTTGAGAGATAAGGCTTGATTTCAGTAAATCCGAAAGCTTTCCAAATCGACAGACTGAAACGGAGAACTTCTGCGATTTCGTCCTCAATCTGTTCCGGAGTACAGATAATATGAGCATCATCCTGTGTAAATCCGCGGACGCGCAGCAAGCCATGCAATGCACCGGATTTTTCATAACGGTAAACAGTACCGAGTTCAGCCCAGCGCAAGGGCAGTTCGCGGTATGAACGGATGCGTGACTGATACACTTCGATATGGAAAGGACAGTTCATCGGCTTGACATAATAATCCTTTTCGTCGATCTCCATTGAGGAATACATGCCTTCCTTGTAGAAAGAGAGATGACCGCTGGTTTCCCACAAAACACTCTGACCGATATGGGGAGTGTAAAGCATATCATATCCATTTTTGTAATGTTCTGATTTCCAGAAAGTTTCAAAAGTATTGCGGACGAATGCACCTTTGGGATGCCAGAGGACAAGACCGGGTCCTACATTATCAGAGAAACTGAAAAGGTCAAGCTCTGTACCGAGTTTGCGGTGGTCGCGTTTTGCGGCTTCTTCGAGCATTTTGAAATGTGCATCCATCTCTTCTTTGGTAGCAAAGGCAGTACCGTAAATACGCTGAAGCATCGGATTTTTTTCATCACCGCGGAAATAAGAACCGGCAATAGAGAACAGTTTCACTGCGCCGATCTGTGATGAATTTTCGACATGCGGGCCGCGGCAGAGATCGACATAATCTCCACATTGATAAAAACTTACGACTTCGTCTTCAGGAATATCTTTCAAGCGTTCAAGTTTAAAAGTCTGATTTTCTTTTTTGAGCATTTCTTCTGCTTCGGCGCGTGAAAGTTCAAAACGCTTGAATTCAAGTTTGCGTGAAAGCATTTTTTTCATGCGTTTTTCGATTTCTTTCAAATCTTCCGGAGTAAGCTTATGCTCCATATCAAAATCGTAATAAAAGCCGGATTCAGTAGCAGGACCGATATCAAATTTGACATCCTGATACAATTCCTTGACCGCAGCAGCCATGATGTGAGCCGCACTGTGACGGATAGTTTCTATATTTAATTCGCTCATTTTTTTCACCGTGAGTTGAGGTTGAATATTTCATAAACTCTCTAATATAATACCTTTATGATTTTTTGCAAGTCGCAAATATCAGCTAAATGCAAGATTTTAAATGAAAATAAAGAATTTAAGGTATTTTCACAATACAAAATATTTGATTCAATAGTAAAAAAAATGGCTGCTGCTTACCTTTTTCAAGTTTTGCAACAGCACATTTCTTACGCGAAAATATATTTTACTTAAACATTGACGGCGTCGCCTTTGGCAGAGGCGAGGATCGCGCTCTCTTTTTCGAGAACGGGACGGACTTTTTCGTTGAGATAACGTTCGACCTGTTCGGGGGCACAGCCGATGAAGTCATTGGGATTGACTATTGCATCAAACTCATCTTTGATTGAGGCAAAAGCCGGATCATTGCGGAGCCGGTCGAGCAAATCATTATCACCACCCTCTTCCTTGATACGGCGGGCGGCAGCCATGGAGTGTTCACGGATAACTTCATGCAGTTCCTGACGGTCGCCGCCTTTTTTGACTGCCGCCATCATAAGGTTTTCGGTAGCCATGAAGGGGAGTTCCGCACGGACGCGTTTGGCAATGACATTCGGCCAAACCTGCAGACCGTCAGTAATGTTGATCAGAGTTGAAAGAACAACATCCGCAGTCAGGAAGGCTTCACTGAGAGCCAGACGGCGGTTGGCAGAATCGTCAAGAGTGCGCTCAAACCACTGAACAGAATGAGTCTGTGCGCAGTTCAGAGGCAAATTCATGAGATAGCGGGAAAGTGAGCAAACGCGTTCACTGCGCATGGGATTGCGTTTGTAAGCCATTGCGCTGGAGCCGATCTGTTTTTTGCCGAACGGTTCCTCAAGTTCGCGCAAGTTGGCAAGCAGACGGATATCGGTTGCCATTTTATGAGCAGACTGACCGATGCCGGAGAGAACGCTCAAGACTTTGTAATCCACCTTGCGGGTGTAAGTCTGACCGGAAAGGTCGATCAACTTATCAAATCCCATTCTGGCGGCAACGCGTTTTTCAAGTTCTGCGACCTTGGAATAATCGCGGTTGAAAAGAGCGAGAAAACTTGCCTGAGTACCGGTTGTTCCTTTGACACTGCGGAAAGGAAGATTTGCGCTTTCAAATTCAAGTTCTTCCAAATCAAGCATAAAATCCTGAAGATAGAGGGCGAAACGCTTGCCGACAGTAGTCAGCTGAGCAGGCTGATAATGGGTAAAGCCGAGAGTCGGCATTGAACGGTACTGTTCGCAGAAATCAGCAAGCTGGGCGATGAGTTTGAGCAGTTTTGCTTTCAAAATCTTCAGACCGTCGCGCATCTGGATAAGTTCAGTATTATCGGTAACATAACAGCTGGTTGCACCGAGATGGATAATAGGCATTGCTTTGGGGCATTGCTGACCGAAAGCATGAACATGACTCATAACGTCATGACGGAGTTCTTTTTCAAAAGCCTCTGCGACATCAAAATTGACATCATCGAGATGCTGACGCATTTCAGCGATCTGTTCATCTGTGATATCCAAACCGAGTTTCTGCTCTTCTTCTGCGAGAGTGAGCCACAATCTTCTCCATGTGGAATGTTTTTTGTGTGGTGACCAGTTGTAATTCATTTCGGGTCCGGCATAGCGTCCGGTCAACGGATTCTGGTATGAATTGTAGTCCATAAACTGCTCCTTTTCTTAAATTTTGTATATTTTTTGTTAAAAAATCAAATAATTTTCTTGAAGATTCGGCAATTTAGATTATCGTATAATAAATGCCGTATTTTATAATTTAACATTTTTTCGGCATTAAGCAAGGGCAAAAACATGGAAAATAAAGAATTTGAGATAATTTTAACAGAAAAAAACTTTGACAAGTGCTGTTCTTTCTATCATGGAATACTTTCCGAACTGGAAATCAGCGTTGCCAGCAACTTCCTTATGAAATTCATTTTGCCCGGCAACAAAGTATTGAAACTCTGTATCGTTGACCCGATGCAGAAAGATTTTGTCCCTAAACCGGCAATCCTCAATTTCAAATTGGCACCTGCAGGAATAGAGCAGGCATTGGAATATCTGATGCAGCACAACTTCAGATTCATTACAGAAAAAAATACTTTGCGCACCATTGATCCGGCCGGAAATATCCTCTCACTCACTGGCAGCGATATTTTCGACCTCAATTCAATCCGCCCCGATCAGAAAACAAGAAAGGTGGATCTTACATAAAACATCTGCAAATCATTGCAGCCCAAACAAATTACAAGGATTCGAAAACATGGATTATGTATATTCAGTAAAACTTGAAAACGGCATAAAACTCGAAGTCCGCGGCTCCGATGCTCTGGATCTGCAGCTTCAGGATCAATGCGTTTTCCGTCGCACATTCTATCAGGACATGGGAACTATTATCCGCAAGTACCGCGAAGTAACCGATCATGAAGATCCTGACATGCCGGTTGCCATACGCAAAGCAACAATGCACGATTTAAGTTCCGCCACCGAAAACAACATGCGAAGCAAAAATGCCCTGCGCACAACCCAGAATTATGTCGATTCACTGAAGCTTGAGATGAAACTTCTCAACGCACATTACTCGTTGGACGGCAAGCAGTTGATGGTGCAGTTCACCGCTGACGGCAGAGTTGATTTCCGGGAATTGGTCAAGGAATTAAGTCAGGCTCTCAACACCCGTATCGAACTCCGTCAGATCGGCGTCCGTGATGAAAGCGCAATCTACGGCGGTATTTTTATTTGCGGACAGGAACTCTGCTGCAGCCGTTTCCTCAAAAATTTCGATTCCATCAATGTCAAAATGGCAAAAGAACAGGACCTCTCGCTTACCCCCAGCAATATTTCAGGCGTTTGCGGCAGGCTCAAATGCTGTCTGAAATTTGAACACGACGGCTACCTCGAACTGGAAAAAACAATGCCGCACCGCGGAGAATTGTGCAACACCCCCGACGGCAAGGGCCGTATTACTGACCGCAATCTGCTGACCCAGACGGTTGTAGTAACTTTTGACAGCGGCAATACCAAGCGGTTTCCGGTTTCCGAAATCACCGTACTCGACCGCGGCCAGCGCAAAAAAGACAACAGCGAAAATTGAGGTTTGCAATGTGCGATTTTTTCCCCGTCAGCGGTGATGAAATCCGCAATTGGGACGGCAGAGATGCCGGTTTTCTGCTCAAACTCGACTCACACGGCATATTTCCCGGCAACGGAGAAGATGCCGAAAGTTTCCGGGCAAGACTTTTGACAGAATACAACTACATCCAATCCGTAAACGACCCTGACTCACAGAAAAAAGATAAAATAATTCTCTGGCAGTCTGAAGACAGAAAAGATAAACTTGAAGTCAGAAATCAGGATCGCATAGATAAAAATCTTTTTTTGCCGGCATGGGAAAAAACACGCGAACTTTATGATTTTTCCGTTGACTATGTACCGGGATTTTATCTTTTTGAAAAAGTGGGATTGCTCTGGGGCGGCTGTTCAATCTACGACGACGAAAGTCAGATGAAAGTTTTTCTGCTGCGTCCTGCATTCAGAAACAAAAACCGTTTTCTCATATATTCGCGCGATGAACTTATCGCCCATGAACTCTGCCACTGCGCCAGACAGGTATTGCACGACCATAAAATCGAAGAATATTTTGCCTATCAAACCAGCAGCAGCCCATTGCGCCGCTACATCGGAAATTGTTTTATAAAAAGTTCCGATGCTCTTATTTTTCTGTTGCCGGCACTTATGCTTCCAATTGCCCAGGCAGTTAAAAATTTCATTTTCCAATCACTTCCAATATGGCCGTTTACTCTTTTAATAATCGCATCGATCAGTTATTTTCTCATTCGCAACCAGCACAGCCGCAATGTGATAGCAAAAGCAAAGCGCAACCTTGCCCCATACTCATCAAAACCTGAGGCGATTCTTTTCCGCTCCGATTTTTCTGAACTTAAAAAACTGAGTATATCGTTTGAGAAATATTATTCATCACTTTCTCCCATCCGGAAAACAATCATTGATGCATTGCTGAATAAAAATCCGCACAATTAAATCAAACTCACCCGGCTGCATTTTCCGGCTTGCAATTTGCATTTTTTGTGCTATATTAATATAATTAACGGAATTTTTCTACTTTAAATATCAACAAGAGGGATTTTATCCCGGAAAGAATGGAGTAAAAACCGTGAGCCAAACTGTACTTGTTTTCGTCAAGCAGGTTCCGGATACGCAGAACATCACTGGCAACGCCATGACACCTGCGGGAACTGTAAACCGTGCGGCACTTCCGGCCATCTTCAACCCTGAAGATTTGAACGCACTAGAACTCGCACTGCAACTCAAAGACCGCTACGGCGTAAAAGTCGTTGTCGGAACTATGGGCCCTCCCGCTGCTGCAGAAGTATTGCGCAGTTCTCTTTTCCGCGGTGCAGATGAATGTATTCTGTTGACTGACCGCGCTTTCGCCGGTGCTGACACCCTGGCAACCAGCTATGCATTGAGCTGCTGCGCCAAAAAAGTCGGCAATGTTGACCTCATCCTCTGCGGCCGTCAGGCCATCGACGGTGATACTGCTCAGGTCGGCCCCCAGATCGCCGAAAAACTCAAAATGCCCCAGATCGCTTATGTCGAAGAAGTCATCGAACTTGCTTCCGATAAAATCAGAGCACGCCGCGCCATCGAAGGCGGTTACGAAATCCTCGAATCTCCGCTCCCCTGCCTGCTCACCGTCATCGAAGGCAATGATCCGCGCCCCATGGCCGCTCTCAAAATCATGAAGTACAAAAAGGCAAAAACTCCCGGTGAAGTCGCCAAAGAAGCCGCTTCCCCCGAAGATGCTGAAAAAATTTGCGCTGAACTCAAAGCCAAAAACCTCCTCATCTCCGAATGGAGCGCTGATTTCGTCGGTGCCGCCAAGGATCGTACCGGTCTTGCCGGTTCTCCCACCAAGGTCAAAAACATCCAGAGCGTCATCCTTACCGCCAGTGAAGCCAAATCCGTCGAACCGACCGATGAAGGCATCAATAACCTCATGCATGAATTGATCGCAGATCATACTTTAGGATAATCATTATGAATAACAAAATCGGAAATGTCTGGGTCTTTATCGAACAGGAAGGCGGCAAAATCGCTGACGTCAGCCTCGAACTCGTTTGCAAAGGCCGCGAACTCGCACAGAAACTCGGCGTCAAAACCGAAGCTCTGCTCCTCGGCAACGGTGTTGAAAAATGCGTTGATACCCTCTACGCTTACGGTTGCGATACCGTTTATCTCATCGAAGATGAACGCCTCGAACCCTTCACTGTCCTCCCCTATGCCAAAGTCATCATGGATATGATCAAAGCTCATCATCCCAATATCCTGCTTTTCGGCGCAACCATGAAAGGCCGCGAACTCGCCCCCCGCGTTGCTTCTGAAAAACTCGCCGGTCTTACTGCTGACTGCACCGACCTCCAGATCGATGACTTCGAAGACAAAGTCAACAAAAAGAGCTACACTGACAAGCTCATGCAGATCCGTCCCGCTTTCGGCGGCAACATTATCGCAACCATCGTCAACACATGGGATGATCCCCAGATGGTTACCGTCCGCGAAGGCGTTATGAAAATGGATGCTCCCGATCCCGCACGCAAAGGCGAACTCGTCCGCGTCAAAGCCGAACTCTCTGATACTGATACCGTCATCAAAGTCATCGAACGCGTCCGTCAGGACAAAGAAGTTGACCTCAAAGGCGCTCAAATCATCGTCGCCGGCGGCTACGGTGTCGGTTCAAAAGAAAACTTCAAACTCATCCGCGACCTTGCTGAAGCTCTCGGCGGCGAAGTCGGTGCTTCCCGCGCCGCTGTTGACGCCGGCTGGATCAGCCACGATTACCAGATCGGTCAGACAGGTGTTACCGTCCGTCCCCGTCTTTACATCTGCGCCGGTATTTCCGGTTCCATCCAGCACCGCGCAGGCATGACCGAATCAAAGAAGATCATCGCTATCAATACCGATCCCGATGCTCCTATCTTCTCTGTTGCGCATTATGCAATCGTCGGCGACCTCAATGATGTCATTCCCAAAATGATCAAAGCATTCAAAGCAAAAGCATAAGCAGGAGATTAACACATCATGGCTAACTTTTATACTGATAACAAAGATCTCCAGTTCACATTGGAGAACCTCGACCTTGCTGAAGCTGTTGCCATCAAGGAAGATAACTTTACCAAATCCGAAAAATTTGAAAGCGCACCTGTCGATTACGCTGATGCTCTCGACAACTTCATCCGCGTCGCCAAAGTCGCCGGTGAAATCGCCGGAGATAAAATCGATCCGCGTTCACGCATTGTTGATGAAGAAGGTCCGCATTTTGAAAACAATACCGTTACCTATCATCCGCTCACTCAGGCAAACCTGAAAGATCTCGCCCAGGCCGATCTTGCCGGTGTCACTCTGCCTCATGAATACGGCGGCTTGAACTTCCCCTGCAGCGTTTACATCATGCTGACAGAAATGGTTTCACGCGCCGACGGTTCTCTGCAGAACCTTTTCGGCTTGCAGGATATCGCTGAAACCATTTGCGACTTCGGCAACGAAGAACAGCGTCAGCAGTATCTGCCCAAATTTGCCAGCGGCGAATATGACGGTTCAATGGACCTGACTGAACCGGATTACGGTTCAGACCTCCAGAGTGTCCGCCTCCGCGCATGGCAGGATGAAAACGGACAGTGGTATCTCAATGGTATGAAACGCTTCATCACCAACGGCTGTGCCAAAGTCCATCTGGTTCTCGCCCGTTCAGAAGAAGGTACTTCTGACGGCCGCGGTCTTTCCATGTTCATTTGCGAAGCATGCCCCCAGCTGGTTGTCCGCCGCATCGAAAATAAACTCGGTATCCACGGTGTTGCAACCTGCGAACTGCAATACAATGATGTTCCTGCCCAACTCTGCGGCAAACGCCGTTTCGGTTTGATCAAATATGTCATGAGCCTGATGAACGGCGCCCGCGTTGCCATCAGCGCACAGGCAGTCGGTATCGCCGAAGCTGCATACCGCGAGGCCCAGAAATATGCCGCAGAACGCGAACAGTTCAAAAAAACAATCGATAAATTCCCCGCAATTTACGATATGCTCAGCTCCATGAAAGTAAAACTTTCTGCCGCTCGCGCACTTCTTTATGAAACCACCCGTGCTGTTGATTTGCGCAATGCTTACAACGGTCTGGCAGAGAAAAAAGATTCTCTCACCCCCGAAGAACGCGCCAAACAGAAATATTACAACAAAGTCGCAGCTGTTCTTACCCCCATGTGTAAGGCTCTTGCAACTGAAAGCGCAAACCAGATTGCTTATGATGCAATCCAGATCCACGGCGGTACCGGTTATATGAAGGACTTCAATGTTGAACGCTATTACCGCGATGCCCGTATTACCAATATATATGAAGGTACTACCCAGCTCCAGGTTGTCGCTGCCATCGGCGGTGTCATCCAGCGTGACAACGATGAACGCATCAAAGAATTTTTCGCACTCCCGTTTGAAGGTGAAAGCGCAAAACTCGCCGCAATCGTCAAAAAGATGTACGAAAAACAACTCGAAGCTGTCAAATTCGTTTCAGACAAAAAGAATGCCGAATACCATGACCTCATGGCTCGCGCACTTGTCGAAAACGAAACCTACATCTTCGTCGGTCTGCTGCTGCTCCGCGACTCTCTCAAGAGCGCCGTCCGCCTGCCGATCGCTTCCCGCTACATCCTTGACGGACAGTTTGAATTTGAAAAACGTTACCTCAAGATCATGTCTAATGATACCCTGCTGATCGAAAATCACCGCAGCATCATCGACTATTAATAATCAGCAAAATACAGTCGGTACGGGGCAAAAAAACCCATGCCGACTGGCGTATTTTCAGAAAGGCAATTATGAAAAACGAATATTTGAAACGCGCAAAACAAAAGATTACCGATCCCCAGATACTTTCAATCGTCGCCGCCCGCCGCGCCCGTCAGCTCGCCAATAAGGCACGCCCCATGATCAAAACTGATGATCAGGAATATCTGGATATCGCTCTCCTTGAAATCGCAGAAGGTCTTCTCGGTTACGAATTCCCCACTGAAGAAGAACTCGCCGCAGAAAAAGCCGCAGCTGCAGAAGCAGAACTTGCTGAAACCGCAGAAACTGTTGCCGACAGCGAATAATCCCGGAGATTCCAATTTATGTCAGGAAGCAAAAAATCTGAAAAACCTGTCGTCGCGCTTATTATGGGCAGCAAAAGCGACCTTGATGTAGTCAAAGGTGCTTTGTCTGTCTTTGATAAATTCAATGTTGCATATACCGCGCGCGTAATGTCTGCACACCGCACACCTGATGCCGCCGCTGATTTTGCAGAAAAAGCAGAAGAAAACGGTATCAAAGTTATCATCTGCGTTGCCGGCATGGCAGCTCATCTCGGCGGAGTCATCGCAGCCAAAACTACTTTGCCGGTCATCGGCCTGCCGGTTGCATCAGAACCGTTCAACGGCCTTGATGCTCTGCTGGCGATGGTGCAAATGCCTCCCGGCATTCCGGTCGGTGTAGTTACCGCAGGCAAAGCAGGCGGCAAAAATGCCGCTCTTTATGCGATCAGCATCCTTGCATTGCAGGACAAACAACTTGCTGCAAAACTGAAAGAGTTCCGCGCGGAACAAACTCAAATCGTTGAGCTTGCCGATCAGGAACTGCAGGAAACTCTGACCGCACTTTGAGTTTCTCAACAACAACATTCCCATTGCGAGAAAAATTATGAAGTTAAGCAAAACCGAAGCCAACAATTCGTTCAAATACTCATGGTTGTTCGGACGGATATTTCCTTTTTTAAAACCCTATCTGTTCCGTATTTTCATTGCTTTTCTGGTTGCTCTGCCCTTGGGAATGCTTGACGGTGTTACCGCATATGTACTGAAACCGTATATGGACTTTGTCATCAACGGCAAAACATTTGATCATGTCATATTCGGACACCGTCTGATACTCAACTCGCTGCAAATGGCAGTTATTCTGCCGTTCGGCGTAATTCTTTTTACTGCGATTCAGGGACTTCTGCATTATGTCAATGAGTACCTCTGTGTCTGGACCAGCCACAGAGTTACAAATGATGTCAAGATCAAACTTTTCAATCATCTGCTCACAATGCATCCGCAGTTTTATGATGAAAATCCGTCCGGCATCATCATTTCCCGCTACATGAATGATCCTACCCAGGCATCATCCGGTCTGATAAATCAAATAAAAACCATTGTAACCACCGGATGCAGTTCGATCGGTCTGATTGCGGTAATGCTTTACAGCTCATGGCAGCTCGCTATTGTCGGCATCCTCGTGCTTGTATTCGCATTTCTGCCACTCTCAATTCTGCGCAAGCGTATCAAAAAGAACTCAAACCAGAATATGGTCATCAGCGGCGATCTGACAACATGCCTCAACGAAACCTATTCCGGCAACAAAATCATGGCAGCCTACGAACTGCAAGCGCGCCAGAGCAAAAGTTTTGCTGACAACATCAATAAATCATTCAAAATCAATATGTCATTGGCAAAACGCATGGCATGGATGTCACCAATGACACATTTCATATCATCCATCGGAATCGCAGTTGTTCTCGGCAGCGGAACATATCTGATCAATTCCGGCAGAATGACATCCGGCAGTTTTGCTTCATTTATTGCCTCATTGCTGCTGCTCTACCGCCCGATCAAAGCATTCGGCCATGCTTTGACCAGCATGCAGACAACATTTGTCGCCATGAGCCGTGTTTTTGAACTTTTCGACCTGAAAAGCGAAATCCCGGAAAAAGAAAATCCGGAAAAACTCAAAGAAGTTGCCAAGGATATCACCTTTAAAAATATCACTTTTGAATACGAAACTGATAAACCGGTTCTCAAAAATATCAACCTGAAAGTTACCAAAGGCGAAACTCTCGCTCTCGTGGGAAATTCCGGAGGCGGCAAATCAACCATTGTAAACCTCCTCCCGCGTTTCTATGATATCAAATCAGGTGCAATAAAAATTGACGGCAGAGATATCAGAGATTTTGATTTGAAATCGCTCCGCCATAATATTTCAATGGTCTTCCAGGACAATTTCCTCTACACCGGCACTATCCGCGAAAATATCATGATGGGAAATCCCGATGCAACCGAAGAAGAATTGCAGCAGGTAATCAAAGCCGCTCATCTGGAAGATGTGATGAATTCCCTTGCAAACGGAGTTGATACAGAAATCGGTGAGCGCGGCATGACCCTTTCCGGCGGCCAGCGTCAACGCGTGGCAATCGCACGCGCCATGCTGCGCAATGCTCCAATCGTCATCCTCGATGAAGCAACATCCGCACTGGACAATGCTTCCGAAGCTATCGTACAGAAAGCCATTGAAAATCTGATGATCAATAAAACCGTTTTTATCATCGCCCACAGACTGTCCACTATCAAAAATGCGGACCGTATTGCAGTTATCAATGAGGGCGAACTTGTGGAACTCGGCAGACATGAAGAATTGCTGAATATTCAGGGCGGCGCATACAAAGCACTGTATGAAATGCAGTTCCGCCAGCAGGAACTCAATCCTGCCCAAGCCTGATTATCTGAGCATTACCCCCCAGCTGACGCGCTTCTGTAAAGGTGAAAAAGGTCTGTTCTGCGCGCTCGAGCAGAGCATAAAACTTCCCGCAATTAACCGCGTCCAGCTCTCCGGTGACATCATCCACCAATGCAACCGGCTTGACACCTCCGGCACATGAAAGATTGAATTCAGCCATTTTCAAATACAATGAATACAGTCTTGTCTGCCCGGATGAGGCATAATTACGCATGGCAAAACCGTCAAGGAACATATCAAAATCATCCAATTGAACTCCGGATGTCGTAAAACCTTTCAGCCTGTCACGGGAACGGCTTTCTGCCAGAAAACGGCAAATCTCCGCAATATCAGCATGTTTCCAATCCGGATGATACTGAATTGTAAAACGCTCATCACCTGACAAAACGCTGACACTTTTCACCAAAACATCCGCATAATACGCCCGATGCTGCATAATACGCACTCCGTGAAAAGCCATCAGCTCCTCAAATGGCGCAAAAAAAACATCTTTTGCTGTTGCAGTATCTTTTTTCAATAATGAATTCCGCTGCGCCAGCGCATGCTTGTACTGTTGCAAATCGCGCAAATATTCAGCACTTTCAAGAGATATCAGAATATCAAAAAATCTGCGCCGCAAAACTGCGCTGCCGCTGATTATCATTCTATCTTCAGGCGCGAAAATCACCGGACGGAAATTTTTGAGCAAAACGCCGGTTCTTTTCTCCTGCACATCATTGATAAAACATTTGCGGTCGCCATTTTTATGCTGTTCAATATGGATTTTATTCACCCCGGAATCATTTTCCAATTGCGCCATGGCGGTAAAAGAATCCCCGCCGCTCATGACCATTTCACGCGGAGAAGCATTTTTGAAAGAGCGCAGAATCCCGAGATAATGGATCGCCTCAAGAATATTAGTTTTGCCGATGCCGTTGCGCCCGCAAATCTGAATTTCAGTGGCAGAAAAATCAAGGCGTTTCTCCTCATAGTTCCGAAAATGATGCAGATACAACTTTTTCAGCATGGGAAAAACGCCCGGAGTTTAATTCCGCAGAAAATTATTTCTTGCGGATAGGCATGATGACATAAATAAATCCGTTGCCGCCCTCAATGGCCACCTGATTGAACGGGTCATTCATTTTGAGCGTAACCGCCGGAATTCCAACCACTTTCAACGGATCGGAGAGGAAACCCGGATTGAATGAAACATCAATCGGCTCAAAATCAAATTCAACAGCCATGGAGTCAGAACCTTCACCGACTTCAGAGCTTGAACCTTTGATAGTCAGAGTATTATCAGCAAAACTCAAAACCACATAACTGCTGGAGTCGGAAAGGACCTGTGAAACCATTTCGATTTTCTGCAGCAGCGGTTCAGTCGGAACTTCGACAACGCGTTTGAATTCAGAGGGGATCACCTGACGGAAATTGGGATAATTGCCGTCGATGAGTTTGGAAGTCAGAGTATAATTCTGACCGATGAAACGGCACTGCTTTTCACCGATCTGGATTTCAACAAAATCGCCTCCGTCAATAGTACGGCGGGCTTCATTTGCAGCCTTGAGCGGCACAATACATTCGCCGTCCTCACCATTGATTGATTCAACGGTGCGTTCATTGAGAGCGAGGCGTTTTCCGTCGGTTGCCACCATGGTCAGCATATTGCCCTGAGTTGACATCAGAATACCGGTCAGGACTTTGCGGCTGTCATCGGGACTGACAGCGTAAGTAATAGAGTTAAGCATGGCTTTGAAAACAGATTCTTCGACTTTGATAGTCTTCTGCACATTGATCTCTACTGCGCTGGGGAATTCCTCACCGGGCAAGCCGAGCAGAGTGAAACGGCCTGTACCGCATTCAATGCGGATGTGATTATTTTCATCGATGTCAAACAACACATCTTCAGAAGTAAAACGGCTGACCAGAGCGGCAAGTTTTTTTGCGGGAACCGTGGTGATGCCGTTTGATTCGGATTCACACTCAATGGAAGTGCTTATACGCATTTCCAAATCAGTACTGTCAAGCCGCAAGGTATTATCGCGGCATTCAATGAGAATATTGCTCAAAACAGGCAGCATTGAGCGGCTGCCGATAATGCTGCCGACCTTCTGCAGAGCCTTTGCGAGTTTTTCGCGTTTTACAGTAAATTTCATATTTTTTTCTCCTGATTTTTTATGATTTTATCATGTTATATAGTATAACATTTTTTTTATGATTATCAAGCAAAAAAATAAAAAAAATATAAAAAAGTTATTGTCAGAAATTTTGTAAAATATAAAGATGCCTGACAAAAATGCATCTGATCTTTATCTTTCAATAAAACCCAATCAAAAAGTAAATAATTCATCGGATGCACAACAAATTTAACATTGAAATGACAATTTATCAAGCTGAAAAAGTTTTTTGTTTAAAATAATCACCCGATACTGTCTGTATTCCGGACAATAACAAAACTTAAGCAATTTTGCTTTTTTTGCAAAAAAAACAGGAAAAAACATTTTTTTATTCTTCTGCGGCTTGACAAATTGAAAAAATGTTATATAGTAATGACATATTGCCGAAGTGGTGAAATGGCAGACACGCTAGACTCAAAATCTGGTGCTCTCGCGAGCGTGTGGGTTCAAGTCCCACCTTCGGTACCATTTTTTTGTCTTAAAATCAGAACTGAAAACTGCGGTTTTCAGTTTTTTATTTTGTCGCGTTCTATAAAACCTCCCTCATCAAGTTTTACATAAACGATTCTGGTACGGGTGCTGACCCAATGCCCGGGAAGTTCTTCATGAAGTTCTTCGCCGTAATGAAATGCTTTGTTGCCGTAAAATTTTTTCGGTTCAGGTTTCATGGCATTGCCGAACACTATCAGCAGAATAATTATTACTATTCCTAATATGAGGCAATATATCAGAAGTACCCAGATCATAAATGCCGCTATACTGACTGCGTAGATATAAATCAGGTATACAGTCGCCCATTTCTCATTCGGCATTGCAAAGATGCGGCGGAAATGAAAAAAAGCATTTACTCCGGCAACAGCAAAAGCAAGCGTCCATATCATAGAAGTTACATATTCACCTGCCGCTCCATTGAAATCGAGATTAAACATCAGTATTCCTGCCGCAAATCCGCATAATGTCGGCAAATGGCACATTTTTTCTGCAGGCACATAAGTATAATGATTTTTTCTGGAAAATGAAAAAATTATCAGATCGAGATATGTGTTCCAATCGCTGAGAAAAGTGAAAACTCCTTTAATTTTACTCATTTTGCATCCTCCTTTGGATAAGAACGGCACTTGCCGTCAGCAAAAAAGCCAAATTTATGCTCCGGACATGAGAGCAGCAGAGTATCAGAATTTTTTTTATTTTTCAGAGTGAGTTTGTCGAAGTGCAGATCAAAATTGTTGGAAACAGGACAGCCTTCTGCTATAAAACTTACATTTAAATATTTCATATATTCATCTCTGCATTTTTCCCTGTTAGGCAGTTCGCCTTTGTTATTTCCGGCATATTCCAGCAGAAAATTACCATAATCAGTAATTTTTTCCCTGCAGTTGTCAGTGCTTTGTTTTACATATTCTTTATGTTTTTTCTGTTTGAGTTCCCGGTGTATCTCTACGCGGAAGTTCCAGAGATAGAGAGCATATCCTATGCAGACAATTGTAATAACAGTATTGATTGCCAGCAAAAGTATATTACTGTTTGAACGATTGAATTTGCCGGTGATATCTCCGGAATTATCTGTATCGTCCTGAAAACAGATTTTGAATCTGTGACCGCATTGAGGACAGGAGAAGATGTCATCACCGGCAGAGTCCTCCGTAGAAAAATTATGTTGACAGTAAGGACAAATCAATTCTTGCATAGTCAGCTCCGTTGTCAGTATAAAAAAAGTAATTATAATTATACAACTAATTTAACATATATACGGCAAATGTCAAACAAAAATTTATAAGAAGAAGAAAATGTGTTATTAAGAGCTGAAAATTGTATAAAAAAACTGCCGCAGAACTTTGAAGTTCTGCAGCAGTTTTTGAGTTTTTTACGGGATGTGGTATGAATTACATCATGCCTGTAATGCCACACGCTCAAAAATATAAATTTTTTACTGTTTTGTGCTTGTAATTTAGTTTTTCAATGCTATTTTATCATTAAAAAGCACAATATAACACCAACAAAAACAAAGGCGGTATAAAATGGCAAGAACAACAAAAGGACGGCTTTACAAAAGAGGGAAAAAAGGTAATTACTATCTCCAGTTTTATCATGAAGGCAAAGAACACAGAGAAGCATTACGTAATGAACATGGCGAGCCAATAACAGAAGCAACCGCCGCCAGAGTTGCCGCAGATAAAATACTTGCTCCGCTCCGATTTAAGGATGATGCGCAAAAACTCCGCACATTAGTTAATGAACTTTCCACTCTGGAGCAAAAAGCAGAAAATGCCGCCGCAGAGTTAAAAAATCAAAGTGCAACGCTTGCTAATGGCTGGGATTGCTTTCTTAAATGTCAGAACTGTCCACATACATATACACGATATGGCAAAGAAGAACCGCCCAAAGATAGCCGCGCTTATATCTCCAGAGGATATTACCGTTATTTTGTATCATGGATGCAGGAACATCACCCGGAAATAAAACTGTTAAGCGAAGTATCAGAAGAAATAGCACAGGAATATATAGACATATTAAAAGATAAATACGGTACAAACGGACGCCCGGTTAATGAAAGATTGCGAGTAGTAAAGCAAGTATTTTCTGCTATGCTGGAAGATGAAAAAATTATTATGCCGCGCGATCCATTCAAACGGATAAAAAGGCTTAAAACATATACAACCACTAAAGATGCACTTACAATAGAAGAGGTGCAACGTCTTGTAGAAGCCGCAACAGAACCGGAAATGCGCTTACTTGTTTTAATTGGCTTTTGTACAGGCTTACGGCTTGGAGATTGTTGTACGCTTCAATGGGGCGAAGTCGATTTAATACGCCGTGTAATTTCACGCATACCAAATAAATTATATGATAGAGTACAGAACCCGGAAAATGTACGAGTTAAAGTAGGTATTCCAACGCTTTTGCTTAATGAGTTTTTACAAATTCCGGCAGAACAGCGTAACGGATATGTTTTACCAAAACTTTGTGAACAATATACAAAGCAACACACATGGTTGTATAAGAGGATTAGAACACTTTTCAAAAATGCAAAAATAGAGACAATAAAGCCAGGCAGTAAGACTGCCGAACATCCACACGGGATAATCATAAAAGGCTTTCACTCCTTGCGGCATACATTTGTAAGTTTAAGTGCAGAAGCAGGAGCGCCACAGCACGTTATACAACAGATTGTCGGTCATAGTTCGCCACTAATGACAATGCACTATTTGCATTTAGGCAATGCAGATTTAGTACGCAGTGCAGATATATTGCCGGTATTGTCATTAGAAAATACAGCAGAGAACAACGGCGGCGGTACAGATGTAATAACAGTATCTCCAGAAGAAAATACCGAAGATGAACGCTTACAGCTTCACCGCTTGGCAGATACATTGCCGCTGGAGCAGATACGCAAAATATTAAATGATTATAAGGAGATTTGAGACAATGAATAAGAAAAGGCAAGAACAAATAAAAAAATTAGCAACATACAAAGCATATAATATTTTACATCCAGTTTTTACAGAAGGTACAAAATTTTCAAAACTGTTTAGCGCTCAAAATGCAGTTGGTGTATATTGTGTACCATTTATAGATCAAGCTTATATAGAATTTGACGAAGAAGACAAAGAAACAGAAGAAAATTATATCAGCCTTCCTGAAACAGAAGAAGAATATAAATTATATTACGATCAAATAATAAAAGAGAGCAGCCAAAAAGCACAAAAAGCGTTATTGGCAATATGGGAGACTTTAATAATCTTTTTTGAAGATGATCCCGAAAAAATGCCAAAAATCTTTCTTGATTATCAAAACGGTCATGTTGAATTAGAAAATTTTGCTGTATTGCCCAATATGATAAAGGCAATGAAAGGCAAAATGACAAATGCGAATATTAAAGAACTCCGGGAAGAAGTAATAAAATATCTTGAAGCCGCCGCCATGCGTGAGGAAGAAATATTAACATCAATAGAAGATAAAAATAAAAATCGTCAAGAACGCTGGGCAACCGTTCCAAAATGTATTGACGCTGCAATAGAGGTAATAACTTTAGACCGCAATACTGGTTTTGATAGAGCAAGACCGCCAGAGCGTAAAACATGGCGTACCAATGTACAAAAGACATTGCGTAGAACTAAAAAGCGCGTTTACAAAACAACAGAAGGCGATTATTACCAAACTGCTGATATTGCAGACGCCATGAAACAACATCATCCAGAAGGCTTTGAAGCGTACCAATACAATAATGAATTTACAAAATTTGCTATAACTGGCGAAGATGTACAAAAAAAACCAAAAAAGACATCTAAAAAAACAAAAAGGCAGAGAGTAGATAGAGAATAGCAAAAAAAATTTTGATTTTTTTACGCTGGAAGTATTACAATAATACATCCGGCGTTTTTATTTTTCAGAGAGAGTTAGAGAGCCATTTTTATATTAGGCGTAGTTCAAAACCTAAAAACAACAAGAAAGGACACGCAAAAAATGGAAATCAGACAAAAAATCACTCCGCAAGTCATCACTGCCGCAACAGGATTACTTCAACCTTACTGCCCGGATTTATCACCGCAAAATTTAATTGATGCACTTCAAAAGTATAATCAAAAAGACAATGCAGTACACAACAATATTGAACGTCCATTAACAAGACGAGAAGCCGCCAATTTGCTTAAAGTATCTCTCAATACAATATCACGTTATTTGACTATTGGCAAACTTGAAAAAATAAAATTAACTGATAGATCATGCCGCATTACATCCGCAAGTGTAAAGAAGCTGTTAAACGGCGAAAATAACGATATAATTGAGGGATGAGACCATGCAAAATGATATTGATATAAATGCTTGTTTACAATGTTTACCAGCAAATTGTACGCATGATGAATGGTTTAATATTTGTACAGCCTTTAAGTCTGCTGGCGGCGATTACGACACATTTAACAAATGGAGCGCAACCGCACCAGATAAATATAATGAAGCTGCTTGCAAAAGTATGTGGAATAGTATTGAACCTTCAAACAATCCAGACGGTGCAGCCGGAAGGCTTCAAAAAATGGCAAGCGATCACGGCAACGGTGTTTCTTATCCTTCTGGAGCAGTTACAAAAAACAATACTCCAGTAAAAAATACATTGCCAGATAATGAAAAAATACAAGAATACATAAATAAATGCGCAACAGAAACAAATGCAACAGAAAATTATTTTTGCAATCAACGCGGATTATCTTCCAATATCATAAAACATTTTAATCTTGGCTTTGATCCTACAAAAAACGCAGTTGTAATACCATATCCCGGGGAAAATTATTATGTCCTACGATATGTTAATTTTGCACCTAATGAAAAAGGAGCACAGCGCAAATATGATAATCTATCCGGCAGCAAGAAAGTATTTAATGCCAATGCGTTAAATCAAAATAAAAAGCCTGTATTCTTATTAGAAGGACAAATTGACGCTTTATCAATCATTGATTGCGGCGGCATTGCCTGTACAGCGCAAAGTGAAAAGCAAAATACTTTCATGGATTTATTAAAAAATGCAAATGCTCCGGGATATATAATTATTGCCGATGAAGACGAAACAGGCAAAAACAAAGCCATTACAATTAAAACTGATATTATCAAAACAGGTAATCTTTGTGAAATCGTTACAATGCCAAATAATGCACATGATGTAAATGATTTTTTATTAAAATATGGGCGTGATGCTTTAATTTCTTGGATAAAACAGCAGGAAGAAAATATAATGGGCGCAATAACGCCAGTATCATTAAATGAATTGCAAAAAAAGATTATAGACGAAGGCGAGACAGACCCAAACGAACTAATAAAACATCGTTTTTTGTGCAAAGGCGGAGCAGGAATATTAGCAGCAGAAAGCGGATGCGGCAAGAGCAGTTTAATAATGCAGATTGCTTTACACTGGGGCGCTGGCTTACCTTGCTTTAATTTTGAGCCTACACGTCCATTGAATATTATTTTAATACAAGCGGAAAATGACGAACGAGATTTAACAGAAGAAATAAATGGAGTTTGCCGTGGCGCGTCTATGTATGAATTACTGGCACAAGCGCAAATAAACACCGCCAAAGATGCAGTAAAAGTGATTACAGATGCAACACATAGCGGAGATGGTTTTATATCAATGCTTGACAAAATACTATCAAGAGAAACAGAAACAGATTTAATAATTATTGATCCACTATTTGCATTTGCAGGATGCAATCTTTCAGACCAAGAGAAAGTAAGCCATTTTTTACGCAACCAAATAAACCCTCTTTTGCAAAAATATAATGTTGCTGCACTTTTCGTTCATCATATGGCAAAGCCAAGCCGCCAGCAAGTGCCAAGTACCAATTTTAATAATACATATAATTATCACGGCAGCGCAGAAATTGCAAACTGGGCAAGATTTACTATTGTACTTGAAAGATGTAAAGATAAAGACGGTAATATATTTTTTGAATTAACAACCCCAAAACGAGGGCGGCGATTAAAATGGGAAAAGAATACAAAATATCTTTGCTGGTGCGATAATTATATTTATTGGCAAGAACTTCAGAAAGCTCCGGCAATAACCGAAAATCAAGTTATAACTCCAGAACTAAAAAAGCAATTAAGAGAAGAAGAAAAACAAAGAAAATTACAACAAAATGCAATAAAAGCAGCAGAACTTTTTGAACCGGGGCAAACAATGACTGCAACACAATTCCGTGATGCAATAACTGGCAGATTATATATTACCAGTAAAGATAAAGTAGAACAAATTATAGCTGTTTGTACAGAGCAAAAATTACTAATTAAACGAGAGCCCACAAAACAAGAGAAAACACATTCATCTGTAAGAGCAATATACGAAAGACCAACAGAACCGCCATTACAAGAACAATTATTTTAATTTCCCCATAATTAGGGCGATTAACAAAGGAAAATTAGGGGAGATTGATACTATTTTCAATCCCCCTGCCAGGGATATATATACTACGTATATATCCCATAAGGGGGATTAGAAAAATCAATCTTCCTAAAAGCAAAAAGGATTATAGAAAAATGAAAAACAAAAATATAAATAGAGCCAAACCCAACTTTTTAGCGTTTGCATTTATAGCAAATGAGCAAAAGCAAAACAAAAAGACATTACCAAAAGGAGAAAAAGCAATGAAAAAGAGAAAATAAAAGGTACTCCGAAAGATATTATTTATATTATATCCCCCTCGGCAGAAGCAAATACCACAGCAGACTTTCTTTTTTACTGTCTCCTGCGCGCGCGAGGACTAAAAACGATAATGTCTAAGGGATTTATAACAACCGCCGCCAGAACGCACGCAAAGTGCTTAAAACAGCATATTAACAACACAAAGGAACAAATAAAAATGGATAATATAAAAAAAGTTAACAAATCAGTTTATTTTAAGCATATAGATTGGAACGTCTCCCGTCCAAAACTCTATGATTTATTGAAAGAATTAGAAATTACAGGAGATGAAGCAGGAATTATTATCTGGCGCAATAATCAACCGTATGTATTGGCAACAACAGAACTTGCAATAGCCGCACACCGTTTAGATCAAGCTTGTAATACTGCTGATGGTATTTCTCCGGATAATTTACGATTAGCAATTTTGCATTTAATTGATAAAAACAACAAAAATCATACTTTGGAGAACAACGAAATATTTATTGATTTAGATGAGCTTTTAAGTATGGAAACAGAAAGCAATCCATATAATTCAAGACATAAGTTATGTTATGCTTTATGGGATTGTGGCATGGATTGCACAGACTATGAAATTATTTTAACATGGATATTGGCAAAATTTCCCAAAGTCGCAGCACGATATAAAAAATGGCAGGAAAAATATCATTTATGATTGACTTTTTACTGTATTGTGTTATCTTAAGTGCTGTACTGCTGGAAACAGTACAACGCTTTTTCTCAATGCCGATTAGCACCCGGCATGGCGGCGAGTATTCCGCAAGCGTTATAGAGAATTTTTAAGGGCATTAAGCCGCTTGTATGAAGCCAGACCGCTAATCTGGTTAAGTGTTCCAGCACTGTTTACAAGCGGCTTTTTTACGCCCGGAAAGAAGGTATTAAATGAATAATACACCGTTTAAGCAAGCAACCGAAACAAAGCAGTATAAAACATGGAAGCGGATCAGAGAATTAAGACAAGCCGCCGCCAAACAAGGTAATTATGCAACTGCTGATTTTATGGAATTACTGGAAAAACTTATCACTGGCGAACATTTAGAAAAAGTAACTCTAAAACTTTCTCAACTGCATATTTCTTTTGAAATAAAAGAAGTTAATATAACAATTCCCCAATAATTAGCAAGCAATATAAAAAAAGCCGGAGCGTAAAAACTCCGGCTTTTTTATTTTCAGTTATTGCAACTAAAAATTTATGTACTATTTTGTGCGTGTTATTATTGACATAATAACGGAATAATACGCACAAAATAGACAAGAAACAAGCTCATATATGGGCATTGAGCAGATGGCAGATTACATCATGCCGCCCATACCGCCCATACCGCCCATGCCACCCATGCCGCCAGCGGGCATTGCGGGTTCTTTTTCTTCCTTGATGTCGGTGATAAGACATTCAGTGGTGAGCAGCAAACCTGAGATTGAAGCGGCGTTCTGAAGAGCGCTGCGGGTAACTTTGGCGGGGTCGAGGATGCCGGCTTTGAGCATATCGACATATTCACCGGTAGCAGCATTGAAACCTTCGGCGTCATTGAGAGTTTTGACTTTCTGAACGACGACGCTGCCTTCGTAACCGCCGTTGACAGCGAGCTGACGGAGGGGTTCTTCGACAGCGCGTTCAATGATAGCGGCACCGGTTGCCTGATCGCCTTCGAGTTTGAGGGCGGCAACAGCTTTGGCAGCGCGGATGAGAGCAACACCGCCGCCGGCAACAATACCTTCCTGAACAGCAGCTTTGGTTGCGTGAAGGGCATCATCGACGCGGTCTTTCTTCTCTTTCATTTCGACTTCAGTTGCTGCGCCGATGTGGATAACGGCTACACCGCCTGCGAGTTTAGCGAGGCGTTCCTGAAGTTTTTCGCGGTCGTAATCGCTTGAAGTTTCTTCGATTTCGCGGCGGATCTGTGAAACGCGGCCCATGATAGCGGCCTGAGTACCGGCACCTTCAACGATGGTGGTGTTTTCTTTGGAGATGGTAACGCGTTTTGCTTTGCCGAGCTGCTCGATAGTAACGTTTTCGAGTTTGAGACCGAGATCTTCAGTGATGCAAGTACCGCCGGTAAGGATTGCAATATCCTGGAGGATAGCTTTGCGGCGATCGCCGAAACCGGGAGCTTTGACAGCGCAGACATTCAAAATGCCGCGCATTTTGTTGATAACGAGAGTTGCGAGAGCTTCGCCTTCGACATCTTCAGCGATGATGAGGAAAGGTTTGCCTTCTTTGGCAACAGCCTGAAGCAGAGGGAGCATATCGTTGAGGTTGCTGATCTTCTTTTCGTGAATCAAAATGTAGCAGTCATCGAGAACAGCTTCCATTGATTCAGTGTTGGTTGCGAAATAGGGAGAGAGGTAACCTTTGTCAAACT
>JAZSRU010000102.1:0-20631 GCA_045538635.1 Victivallaceae bacterium | reverse complement strand
GACCGGTACAGCATCGAAGCCAAAAGCGCAACCAAACTTGAAGCAGTCATCTCCCGCATGAATATCCCGGTAACTCCCGGAGCAAAATACACGATCAGTTTCGATGTGAAAGCTCCCGCCAAAGCGACCTTCCGTCTGCGTGTCATGGCTGGCAAGAAGACGCTGAAAAATGTCACTGTCACCGCCTCAAGCGACCAGTGGAATCAGGGACAAGCGGTATTCACCGACCCCAAAGATGCTGAAAAGGTGACGATGTACATCTACATTGCAGATGCACCGCAGGGCGGCTTCATCGACAACGTTGTTCTCACCCGGCAGTAATAATACTCCGGTAACAAGAGCGGAATTATTTTTATCGTTGCCGATAAAAATAATTCCGCATAAAAGTTTTTGGAAGATGGGGGGCGGGGAAGATAACCTTTTTTCAAAAAGGTGTCTTTCCCGCAGAATCATTTTTGCAACAGGTCTTTTTTTATCCCTTTATTTTGCGCTGCTCTACGGCAAAATATTTCATTCCCCAACAGCCATCACTATTGCAATATATTGCATAAAAAAAGCGGTACCGGATAACCGATACCGCTGAGCATGTTTATTATATCAGGCAACTTTGTGAATTATATTCTTCACAAACTCACGGATACGCTGAAACACTGCATACAACGCCGGTGTGAAAATAATACCGATCAATGTCGCAAGAAGCATTCCGTAGAAAGTCGTAATACCGATAGCCTGACGCGAACCCGCACCGGCACCACTGGCAATAACCAGCGGAAACACACCGAAGAGGAAGCTCCATGCAGTCATCAGCACCGCACGGTAACGGAGACTTGCACCATTCATGGCGGCATCATAAACAGATTTGCCGCTTTCGCGTTCCTGTTTGGAAAATTCAACCATCAGAATAGCATTTTTGGCAGAAAGACCAATCAGCATAACCAATCCCAACTGGGCATAAATACTCAAACTGCTGCCGGTAAAATACAATCCCAGCAATGCACCAAGCACAGCAAATGCTACTGCCATCATAACCGGCAGCGGAATTGTCCAGCTTTCATACTGACCGACAAGGAAGAGATATGCAAACAAAAGCGCAATAGACATCAGGAAAACGATCTGCCCCTGATTCTGCCGTTCCTGATAACTCATATCTGTCCATTCAATATGATACTTCTCCGGCAGTTTTACTTTTTCAATTGCGTCCATCAATTCACCGCTGGTATAACCTTCTGCCGCCTGGGCGGTCATTTTTGCAGAAGTCAACTTGTTGAAACGCTGGATCTGACGCGGACCGACAAAGAACCGGGCCTTGGCAAGTGAACTCATCGGAATCATATCTCCATTGATATTGGGAACCAGAATTTCCATGATATCATCAATTGAACCGCGGCGTGTTCCCTCAGACTGCATTTTCACATAAAAACTGTCGCCGAGGATATTGAAGTCATTGATATAAAATGAAGCAAGTTCACTCTGCAAGGCAAGGAAGATACTGCTGACCGGCACTCCCAGCATTTCAGCTTTGGTACGGTCAATATCCAACTGAAGCTGCGGAGTATCTGCGTTATAGCTTGACATCGCATACAGAGATTCCGGCATCATGATTATTTCGTATGAAACCTTTTTGGCAAGTGCGGAAAGTTCACGCGGATTGACATCTCCGTCGCCGGACAACATGAATGAAGCACCGCCGGTAACCCCCAATCCCATAATTGCCGGAGGCACAAAAGTAATGATTTTGGCAGCGGCGATATCAAAAGTTGCTTTCTGGACTTTTTCAAGCATAGGACCGATCTGCAGATCGGGTCGTTTGCGTTCATCCCAGTTTTTGAGTTTGACGATGATCAGAGCATTATTTTCGCCCATACCATCCATGAAACTGAAACCGGAAACTGTCAAACATGATTCCACACCCTCAAGCTTCATAACTTTTTCACGGAACTCATCCAGCGCGGCATCAGTACGCTTCAAAGTTGCGCCGGAAGGCAAAGTAAGATTTGTAAGCAGCGCACCTTTGTCCTCCATCGGCAAAAATGAGCTGGGAATCTTGTTGAAGAAATAATAAACACCGCCCATAGTTACAGCCAGAACTATTACAGTCAGAATTGCTTTGCGGACAAAGAAACTGACGAACTTCAAATAGAAGGAACGGCTGGTATCAAGGAAAAAGTTGAACGGTTTGAAAAATTTGCTGTTATTTATCTCATAGGGACGCAGGATCGTTGCACACAATGCCGGACTCAATGTCATGGCCACAAAGGTAGAAATACACAGAGAGATACACATCGTAACCGCAAACTGCATGTAAATACTGCCGACCATACCACCGTAAAATGCCAGCGGAGCATAACAGGCAACTGTAACCAATGTTGTAGCAATAATAGCACCGGTAATCTGCTGCATTGATTTAATTGCGGCATCTTTAGGCGACAAACCTTCGCGCTCCATCAGTGACAATGTATTTTCCACCACAACGATCGCATCGTCCACCAGCGAACCGATAACCAGAATCAAACCGAACATGGTCAGAACGTTGATAGAGTATCCAAGCATCATCATAAACGGAAATGTTGCCATCAATGAAACCGGAATCGCCAGCGTCGGAATCAAAGTTGCGCGCCAGTTCTGCAAAAACAGATAGGTAATGACAATGACCAGAACCAGAGCTGTTATCAAAGTCGTAACGATTTCTTTCAATGAAACAACGATAAATTCAGTCGGGTCATAGGCAATGACATAACTTACGCCTTTGGGAAAACGTTTTGAAACGCGTTCAATTTCGGCCTTGACCTTATTGACTGTTTCAAGAGCGTTGGCATCGGAATTTTTGTAGATAGCAAGACCCACACATTCCTTACCGTTATAACGTGTCGTACCGGGATAACTTGCAGCACCGAGTTCGACTTTGGCAATATCACCGAGTTTGACAATATTGCCCTCGCCATCTGTACGCAAAATAATATTACTGAATTCCTCAACAGTGCTTAAACGGCCCTGAATATTGATCTTATATTCCATGTAATCATTGCTTTTTTCAGAACCGATAGAACCGGCAGCGGCCTGAACATTCTGACTTGCAACAGCTTTCTGAATATCGCTGACTGTGATTCCGAGTCCGGACATGCGCAGAGGATCGAGCCAGATACGCATTGAATATTCCTGCATTGACATGATTTCTGCGGATGAAACACCATCAATACGGGCGACAGGGTCCTGCAATGTATTGGAAATATAATTGTTCAAGCCGAGCATATCATAAGTACTGCCGTCCGTCATAAATGAAAACATGGCAAGAATATCGCCTGAACGCTTTTCAACAGTCAAACCGACTTTGGTAACCTCCTGCGGCAGTTTGGGTTCCGCGCGTTTGATGGCGTTCTGCACATTGACCATTGCCATATCGGAATCAGTACCGCTTTTAAAGGTAATGGAACAGCTGTAATTACCGGCATTATCACAGGTTGATGAAAAATAAATCATATCTTCAACGCCGTTGATCTGTGCCTCAATCGGAATAGCAACAGTTTCAGCAACAACCTGTGCGCTGGCTCCGGTATAACTGGCTCTGACCATAATACTCGGAGGTGCAATTTCCGGATATTCGGCAACCGGCAACTTTTTAATACAGAGAGCGCCGGCAAGCACCAGCACCAGACTGACAACGATTGCCAGACGCGGACGCTCAATAAATATCTTTGAAAACATTATTTTGCTGCTCCTTCTTCCATTTTTACAATAACAGTCTGACCGGGCATGGTTTTATGCATACCGTCAGTAACGACAAGTTCACCTTTTTTCACACCGGAAACAACCAACTGTTTATCGGTCATCATTTCGCCGAGCACAACAGAGCGTTTTGCGACAACTTTTTTATCATCGACGACATAGACATAAGGACCTTTTTCATCATACATGATGGAAGAAAGTCTGACCGCAGGCATTTTTTTGCCGGTTCTGCGTGTGAGTTCAACAGTTATGGTATTACCGGCGAGCAGCACACCGTCCGGATTATCAATGAGCATATTGATCTGGACTGTATCGGTACGGCTGTTGGCCTCGTTGTTGATGAATTCAAATTTGGCAACAGCGGGATATTTCTGCTGATTGGCGAGCATGATACGGACCTCGCCCTCTTTTTTGAAATTGGCTTCACTGCCGAAAACATTGAGAAAATCGCGTGAACTCATTGAAAAAGTAATACGCAGCGGTGAAGACTGCACAATAGTTGCCAGCACTCCGGAAGACGGTGTCAGATAGTTGCCGACAGAATAATTGGTCGCACCGATTTTGCCGCTGATGGGAGCAGTAATGGAAGTATTGGCAAGATCATCTTTGGCGGTAATAAGGGCGGCTTCCGCCATCATGAGTTCGGCACGGAGGGACTGAACTGTACTCCATGCATTTTCAACGACATCTTTTGAAGCAACCTGACTTGAGTGCAGACTGCTGTGCCGTTTGTAATTATTTTCGGCATAAACGAGTTTGGCTTTTATTTCAGTTATACGGGCTTCTGCACTTTTTACTGCGGCTTCAAAACGGATGGGGTCCAGTTTATAAAGCAGCTGATTTTTTTTGACCATCTGACCGTTAGTGAAACCGATTTTGATCAAATCTCCGGAAACGCGGGTCACAATATTGACCTTTTCGGGGCTGACGATATGTCCTGTATAATGGCGGGTTTTATTATTTTCGGCTTCAAAAACATTTCCACATTCGACCATTACCTGCGGAGCGGCGGGCATTTTCGGTGCGGCAGACTTTTTGGCATCGGCGGCATTGACTACGATTGCAGTGCCGAGGGCAGCCAGGGTGAGAATTGAATTTTTCATTTAAAGTATATCTCCTTTTATTTCTTTATATTTTTTTCTCTTAATTGAGCTAACAAATCCTGTTTTTTCAGAGTAAGTTTATTGCGGAACTGCGACGTAACGCGGCAGAAAACTTCCAAATCCTCATCACTTATATCTTCAATAAGTTCTTCAGTTATCCCAACAAAAAAATCCGTCAATTTTTTGCGACGGGCCTTCCCCTCCGGACTCAGGCGTATTGAAACCGCCCGGCGGTCAACTTCAGAACTGATCCGCTCGACCAATCCATGGCGCACCAGCACATCCACCGCCTGCGACATCCCTCCGGGAGTAATATCCATTTCAAAAGCGATATCCTTGAGCCTCATCCCCTCTCCCTGACAGCGAAAAAGGCATCCGAGCAGTTTCAACTGCGGGATAGAGATGTTATTTTTCAGAAGCGGTTCAGTCTTCATATGCAAATAATGCATCAAATCAGATGTATCAAATAATGACTGACAAACTTCTTCTGCGCGTGATTTTTTCATAGAACTCACTTCCTTTTTATGAATCTAAATTATTTAGCTTCTAAAATATCACATTTTTGCAAATATTCAAGTCAGGAAGCACAAAAAAAGCAAAAAAAACTGTTGTTATCCGGAAAAAAAAGCTGCTGAAAACTTTTTAGAGTTTTTGCAGCAGCATCATAAAAATACTGAATATTTTATTTTCTGACAGGGATTTTATTCTCCGATGATTTTAATCATAATGCGCTTGTTGCGCATCCCGTCAAACTCACCGTAAAAAATCTGTTCCCACGGCCCGAAATCCAATCTGCCATCAGTCACAGCGACAACGACTTCCCTGCCCATGATCTGGCGTTTGATATGGGCATCACCATTGTCTTCGTATCCGTTATGTTCGTAATATGAATGGGGTTTCTCCGGAGCTACTTTTTCGAGGAAACGCTCAAAATCATTATGCAGACCGCTTTCATTATCATTGATGAAAACACTCGCGGTGATGTGCATTGCATTGCAGAGCAACAGACCTTCACGGATACCGGACTTGCGCAGAGCCGCCTCGACTTTGGGAGTAATATTCACAAATTCACGGCGGTGCGAAGTGCAGATATGCAATTCTTCTTTGTAACTTTTCATATCTGCACCGTCTTATTTGACATAAACTGCCTTTGCCAGATTGACCCACTGAGCGGCGGATTCATCATTGGCAAGCATTTTGATTTGTGCGAAAGCATTACCGGCTTCATCTTTTTTATTGATTTTGCAAGCCAGACGGACCGCACTGTAAAAAGCTTCTGCACGAATTCCGGTGGGGAAAATCTTATTATTGCCGACAGCAGCAAAAGCCTTGACGGCATCTTCATTTTTTCCGGAATTCTCAAACATGAAAGCTTCATTGAGCAATGCACGGGCTTTTACTTCATTCACAGCGGAAGTCTGAGCGATTGTTTTATAAACAGCAGCGGCTTCGGTATAATTTTTTTCGGTACAATAGATTTCTGCAAGTCTGAAACGCGCGATTTCAGCCTCTTTAGCTTTTCCGTATTTTCCAATTGCTTCAACAAGTTCAGCCTTGGTTGAAGCATTGGCGAGAGTCTGACGGACAGCATTTTCATTTCTCTCTTTTTTGAACATAACACCATAACCGATACCGACAAGAACGATGATCGCCACAGCACCGATGCACAAATATTTCAATTTACCGATAATAAAAGATTCAACTCTGTCAAAATCATTGAGCAGAACGCGGTTTATTTCTGCGTCAATATGTTTTTTGGTGTCTTTTTTCATACTGCAATCCTTTCTGAAACTATAGTATTAATGATGTGAGAAAATGCGTTCAGGAGCATGATAGAGGGCAACGCCAAGTTCATTGGCGCGCTTGATGACATCTGCATCCTTGAGAGAACCGGAGGGAGATATAATCGCAGTAATGCCGGCCTCCGCAGCGCGTTCAACACCGTCAGCAAAAGGAAAGAATCCATCACTTGCCATAACTGCCCCGTCAAGAGTGCCTTCGCCCTCATATTTATCTTTGAACTTGATAATAGCCTGTTCGATTGCACCGACGCGATCCTGTTCACCGGTACCGACAGAGAGAGTCTGACCGTTTTTGGCGATAACAACGCCGTTTGAACGGACATTCAAATTGACATACCATGCAAAAAGCAGGTCATCAAGCTGCGCCGGAGTTGCCGCAATTTCAGATTTCTGATAACCGCAAGCCTTGTTTTCTGCCTCAGCGGGACGGAGTTCATCGACGCCGTGGAGAGAAGTCAGCAGAGGAGCGGCAAGCACCAGAGAGCCGTCAGCGAGAACTTTGATAGTGTAATGGGACATATCTTTTTCGTCACCGACATATTTGGGGAGCTGTGAAATATCGCCGCATTGAACGATGCGGATATGACGGTTGAGCTTGTAATTTTCTGTATCATTGAAAATTTCAAGTACGCCGTCAGCATAAGCAGGAGCTACAACACATTCGCAGAAAGTGGACATGATTTCGCGGGCAGTATCGGCATCAACACATGTATTGAATGCAATAACGCTGCCGAATGCGGCGCGTTTATCGGCATTGCGAGCCTTGAGATAAACATCTTTGAGAGTATCATTGCCGCAGGAAACTGCTGCACCTGAAGGATTTACGTGTTTCATCACCGCACAGGCGGGGCGATCAAAGAATTTGACGATATTGAGAGCGTATGAAATATCCTCCAGATTGGTCTGGGAAAGACCGGATTTGCCGTTTTTGAGGATTTTCATGTCGCCGATGACAGAAACTTCATCAGCCTTTTTGTAGTAACAGCCGACCTGATGAGGGTTGGTACCATAGCGGAGGTCATCCACTTTTACATACTTGCAGCCGTTGATTTCGATGGTATCGGCGAAGTCGCCGACATGCTTTGACAAATAAGTGTCACGATTCAATACTTTTGACATAACTTTTCCTTTTTTGTTGTCCTATTTCAAAATATTAAAAAAAAATTGCATAAAAGAATATACAACCATTTGAACTTTTAAGCAAATGGAGTATTGTTTTCTAAATGCTTTTTTTTAATATTTTTTTGAAAACAGGACTTATGAAAGAGATTTTTAGTGGAAAATTCATAACTTTTGAAGGCCCCGAAGGCGCCGGCAAGAGTACCCAGATAAAACTTGCAGCAGAAGCAATCGAAAAAAACGGCGTGCAATGTATGCTCACCAGAGAACCCGGAGGCACACCGCTGGCTGAAGAACTGCGCTCAATTATCAAACATTACAACGGTGATGAAAAAATCAGTCCGGAAACAGAACTGCTGCTGATCGAGGCTGCGCGTTCGCAACATGTTAAGCATAAAATACTTCCGGCTCTCGCCGAAGGCAAATGCGTCCTCTGCGACCGTTTCACCGATTCATCCGTAGCATATCAGGGATACGGCAGAAACATGAATGTTGAAGATGTGCAAAAACTCAATGAATTTGCCATCGCCCCACTCAAAATCAACGCCACTATCCTTATGAATATCGACATTGAAGAGGGATTCAAAAGAACCCGCGTGCGTTATAACGGCAAAGAAGTTTTTGACCGTTTTGAATCCCAGAATCTCGATTTTCACAGAAGATTGATGTCCGGATTTCTCCAAATAGCTGAAAATGAACCACATAGAGTTGCCGTTATAGATGCTTCGCGCTCAATAGAGGAAATTCACCGGAAAGTTATGGAGGCTTTGTATGAGCTTTTACAGTGAGGTCAGGAAACGCTTTCCCATGCAGCTTGAGGTGCTGGAACAATCCCAAAAAGACAACAGAACCGCTCACGCTTTCCTCATTCAGTCTGAAATTGAACGCGACCGCAATGATTTCGCTCTCGCAATCGCACAGCTTGTTTCATGCCCCGAAAGCCGCGACGGTGCGCCATGCGGCATCTGCCGTATCTGCCGCACAATAGAAAACGGTACTTACAGCGGTCTGGCAAAAGTTACACCCGAGGGCAAAGCATATCAAATCAAAGTCGGCGATGTTGATAATCCGCAGGAGAACAGCATCCGTTATTTCACCTCAACTTTTGCTCTGACCAATATTGATTCTGCACAGAAAAAAACCGGCATCATCTATGACGCCGACCGCATGAATGCAGAAGCTCAAAATGCTCTGCTCAAAACGCTGGAAGAGCCTCCGCCGGAAAGCGTTATAATCCTCGTGACCGGCAATGCAGGTACACTGCTGCCGACAACAGTTTCGCGCTGCCGCACAACGGTTCTGCCCGCCAAACACATAGAATTTGATTTTAAAAACGCAACTGATTTATATTCATCACTTTACAAAGCTTTTACCGCCAATGGTGATTCTGTAATACTTGAACAGTGCGCAGCCGCAATCATCAATATCGCCTCATCTCTCAAAGAAGAAGCCGAACAGCAAGCCGCCGCACAATGGACAGACAAAATCGAAGCCGTAAAAGAAGTCGATGAACGCATCGCAAAAAAAATGATAAAATCCATGGAAGACAGCAGTTCAGGTCTTTACATGAGCAAACGCAAAATGTTTCTCAATGCGATCCAATGCTTTTATTCCCAACTGTTTATGCTGTCGCAGGGGATCACTCCGGACTTTCTGCCGAATCCTGAATTTTTTGAAAATATCAGCATTGACGGCAAAATTGATGAGGACAAAGCTCTCAATGCCGTGAAACAATCAGAAAAACTCATTGCCGCTTTTAATTTCTCCGTCAATGAGGCTCTAACTATACGAAGTTTTATTTTTAATATATAAGGAAATATATCATGCAGCCAGGAACAATTCTCGAAAACACCAATTTGAAAGGCGGCTATTACCGTATCCGCTTCTTTCATCCCGATATTGCCGCACGGGCAACCGGCGGTCAATTCGTACATGTCAGAATAACCAATCTTGAGGCGCATCTGCTCCGCCGCCCGTTCAGTATCCACGATATTGACAAAGAAAAAGGTTCCGTTACCGTTGTTTACAAAGTCGTCGGCGAAGGCACAAAAGCAATGTCGGAACTCAAAGCCGGAGATTTCTGCGACCTGCTCGGCCCGCTCGGTGTCGGCTATTCTCAAATCCCTGACGATGTAATTCCGGTTTTTGTTGCCGGAGGTTACGGCAGTGCAGCAATGTATATAACAGCAAAAAATTCTCCTAACAAAGGCGTTCTGATGCTCGGCGCACGCACCGGAGCAGATGTCATTCTCAATGACCGTTACGAAGCACTCGGCTTTGACAGCCGGATCGCAACCAATGACGGTTCAATGGGACAGAAAGGTTTTGTAACAGAACTTCTCGACGGCGTGCTTGCAGATTATGCAGGTAAAAAACTCCGCTTCTGCGCCTGCGGTCCGCACCCGATGCTGATCGCCCTCAGCAAGCTGCTTCAGGAGAAAAAACTTGATGGAGAAATCAGTCTTGATTCATGGATGTGCTGCGGCGTAGGCAGTTGTTTCGGCTGCGTTGTCAAAGTCAATGCTGACAATGAACAGCACTGGAGATACGCCCGTTCATGCAAAGACGGTCCCGTTTTCAATGTCAACGAAATCTACACTCAGGAGTAAAAAATGGCTGATTTGACTGTAAATCTCGGTCGTTTGACCGTTAAAAACCCCGTAACCACCGCCAGCGGAACTTTCGGTTACGGCAAAGAATATCACGATTATTACGATATCTCGCAACTCGGTGCAGTTACCGTCAAAGGTATCCGCATGGAAGTTTCCGACGGCAACCGTATGCCGCGTATTGCGGAAGTAACTTCCGGTATGCTCAATGCAATCGGTTTGCAGGGCCCCGGAGCAGAACACTTTCTGCATGATGAGAACTATCTGCCATTCCTCAAAAAAGTCGGAGCAACCGTCTTCGTAAACATCTGGGGCAAAACCCTCGAAGAATACGGAGAAGTCGCCGCAATGATGGAAAGTGCAAAAGATGATATCGCAGCACTCGAAATCAATATTTCATGCCCAAATGTCAAAGAGGGCGGTGCCGCTTTCGGAACTGATTTAAAACTTGCCGCCGCCGTTGTGCGCGAAGTCCGCAAAAATACAACTATTCCGCTCATTACCAAATTAAGCCCCAATGTTACAAAAATCACCGACTTCGCCAAAGCAGCAGTCGATGAAGGCAGCGATATGCTCTCTCTCATCAACACTCTCGGCGGTATGGCTATCGACATCGAAACTCACCGCCCAAAACTCGCCAATGTCTGCGGCGGCTTGAGCGGTCCTGCGGTCAAACCTGTCGCAATCAAAATGGTTTACGAAGTTGCCAAAGCTGTTTCAGTTCCAATTATCGGTATGGGCGGCATCATGAGTGCTGAAGATGCCATTGAATTTATGATCGCAGGTGCATCAATGGTCGCAATCGGCACAGCAAACTTCGTCGATCCGTACGCCGCAGTTAAAATACTCAACGGCATAAATGAATACCTTGACAAACATAATATCGCAAAAGTTTCAGATATTGTAGGAAGCGTGGTCCTATGAAAACCTATGAAAATTCTTCACCATACGGTTTGTCCCTTACCGGTAAAGTCAGAACCGTAAATGAAGACTCATTTCTCTACACCAACGAAAAAGATCATCCCAATCATCTCGCCATAATCGCAGATGGTATCGGCGGCAATCTTAACGGCGAAATAGCCAGCAGATTGTGCTGTCAGTATTTCTACGAAATCTGGGAAACAAAACAGGCTATGTTCATAGAATCAGTGCGGGAAATGGAAATTTTTATGCGGGAAACACTCGATCAGGTGAACGCCCGCATTTTTGAGCTGAACCGCGCCAATGATACTCTGGAAGACCCCATGGGAACAACCATTGTTGCCTCCGCCGTCATGCCCAAAGATATAGTAACAGTACATGCCGGAGACAGCCGTTTCTACGAATTCCGCGGCGGCAAACTTGTATGTCTGACTGTTGATCATACTCTGATGCAGGAAAACCGTGAACTCTTCCTCGATGAAATAAATATTTTCCCGCCCGGATATGAACTCCTCAATTTGATAACAAAATCAGTTGGAACCGCTGCCACCATTGAAGATGATGATGCAAAAGCTCCGATGATAACAACCGTCAAACGCCGTCCCGACAGCCGTTATATGCTCTGCTCCGACGGTTTATCACACATGGTGGACAATGACAGGATTTCAATAATTCTCAAAAATACTGCAGACAACAAAAACGCAATAAATAAACTTGTCGCCGCATGTTTCAGTGCCGGTGCAGAAGATAATGTTTCAATAATACTTTTTTAGAGGTTGATATGACTGATGAAATCATTCTTGATAAACCGGTAATATTTTTCGACATCGAAAGTACCGGAACTAATATTGCCAAAGACCGTATCGTGGAAATCTCCGTTATAAAAATTTTCCCCGACGGAACCCGCAAAAGCAATACCCGCCGCGTCAATCCGGAGATGCATATTCCGGAAGCCGCCAGCGCAATTCACGGTATTTTTGATGAAGATGTCAAAGATGCACCGACATTCCGCGATATCGCCCGGAATCTGAAAAATTACATCGCCGACTGCGACCTCGGCGGATACAACATTGTCAAATTTGACATCCCCATGCTCGAAGCTGAATTCTCCCGCGCCGGTGTGGAATACAGTGCTGACAACTGCCGTATCATTGATGTTTTCAATATTTTCTGCCGTCTTTATCCCAGAACATTGTCCGCCGCTTATGAATTTTTCTGCGGCAAAAAACTCGATGATGCCCACAGTGCAGCAGCCGATACCCAGGCAACTCTGGATGTATTTCTCGGTCAGCTTGCCAAACATCCGGAGATACCGCGCGACATGGACGGACTTAACGATTTCTGCGACAACAGCGACCCCGATGCAGTTGACCGCAACCGCCGCTTCAAGTGGGTCGGAGATGATGTGATCGTCAACTTCGGCAAAAACAACGGCGCAAAACTCAAGGATATCGCCGTCGAAGATCCCAATTTTCTCCGCTGGATACTCCGCAGCGATTTTCCTAATGATGTCAAAAAAATTGCCTCCGATGCTCTTATCGGCATCTTCCCGGTCCGCAAAAAAGGAACTGATATATGAGTGCTAAAAGACCATCTCTTGAAGCTCTGCTCAAACTGTTGAATGATGAAGATGATATCGCCCGCAGCGCAATTCTTCAACTGCTGCAGCATTATTCCAATGAAATGGAAAACATCCTGCGTCAGCTTCAGGAATGCGACAATGAGACAATGCGCAAACGCAGTCACCAGATACAGGCTCTTATAACTTTCAAACAAAGACGGGAAAGACTGCACAATATTCTGTTGAACAAAAATAATCAATTCAGAATGTATGATGCACTCACAGATCTGCACCTGCTGTGGTTTGAGAAAGATACTTCCGCTGAAATAGAAACTTATTACCGCAAACTGCTGAAAGATTTTCCGCAGTCAAAAGCCGGCAAACCTTTCGCTGTAACGGATTTCCTGAAAAGAAAACAATTCATACCGCAGGACGACAGCACATCCAATACAGATTACTGTATGATAGGAAATGTTTTTGAACATTTGAGCGGTACCAATGCATTTCTGTGCGCCCTTGTTACTGCAATACAAGAGGATTTGAATCTGCCGCACGAACTGGAAATAATTCAGGTCGATCAGCGTTTCTGCCTCTATCACCGTCCGACTGGAATGGTCTGCGATATCACTGCCCACTGGCAGGTTCACAGCTTGAATTTCTCCGGCGGCAAAACTTTCTCAAAAAGCGAATTGCTGAGATACATTTGCGCGCTGTGTTTCTGCAATACTGTTCACGATGATGCATTCAGATATGTTCATATTTTTTCAGATATCCTCCTGCCTGATCATGACAGCAGTATCCTGCCCTACCCGTACAACGGCAGAGAATAAAAATAAGATATGAAAATTCAATCCCTGTCAGATTTTACAGATAATCTTTCAAATACCGTCCGGTATGAGATTTGCGGCATTTTGCCACCTGCTCCGGTGTTCCCTCTGCAATGATTGTACCGCCTCCGTCGCCGCCCTCCGGACCGAGATCAATAATATGATCGGCACATTTGATGACATCAAGATTATGCTCAATGACAATGACAGTATTTCCCTTGTCACGGAGAGAGAAAAGCACTTTCAGTAATTGCTTGATATCAGCCAGATGCAGACCGGTCGTCGGTTCATCCAGAATATAAACCGTATGCCCTTTGGGGACGCGTGAAAGTTCAGTTGCAAGTTTGATACGCTGAGCCTCTCCGCCGGAAAAAGTAGTCGCACTCTGACCGAGTTTGATATATCCCAATCCGACATCCTGCAAAGTTTTCAGTTTGCGTTTGAGCGGAGTTACTGTATCAAAAAAGTCAACTGCCTGATTGATGGTCATATCCAGTACTTCAGCGATGTTGCGTTTTTTGTATTTGATGGCAAGAGTATCTTTATTGAAACGCTGACCGCCGCATTCGGAACATTCGACATAAACATCAGAGAGAAACTGCATTTCAATTTTTTTGATACCGTCGCCCTTGCACTCCTCACAGCGGCCGCCTTTGACATTGAAACTGAATCTGCCGGGCATAAACCCGCGCATTTTTGATTCCGGCAGAGCGGCAAAAAGATTTCTTATCACGCCGAAAGCATCAGTATAAGTAGCCGGATTTGAACGCGGAGTTCGTCCGATAGGACTCTGATCAATAACGATTGCTTTATCAATATTTTCCAAACCGTCAACACCGCCGCAATCTCCGACAGGCAGATCCTTTATTTTCTGATGATGATTCAATGCACGGACAAGTATCCCGTTGATCAGAGAACTTTTGCCGGAACCTGAAACACCACTGATACAGCAGAATGTACCGAGCGGAATTTTGGCGGTAACACTCTTGAGATTATGAAAAGTTGCATTACGGATCGTAATAAATTTTCCGTTACCGCTCAACCGCTGCGGCGGCACTTCAATCTTTTCACGCCCCGCAAGAAAATCTCCGGTCAATGAACGCGGAAACGACGGCAGTTCCTGCGCAGTTCCCTCGCCTACGATTTCACCGCCGAGCAAACCGGCTTTCGGACCGAGATCAATAACATGATCCGCCCGGCGGATGGTATCCAGATCATGTTCAACCACCAGAACAGTATTGCCGATATCACGAAGTTTCTCCAATGTATCAAGCAGCCTGTCATTATCTCTCTGATGCAGACCTATCGACGGCTCATCCAGAATATAAAGAACTCCCATCAATCCGCAGCCAAGCTGCGTCGCCAATTTGATACGCTGCGCCTCACCGCCGGAAAGAGTACTCGAAACGCGGTCAAGTGTCAAATAGCCCAATCCGACATCCAGGAGAAAAGTCAAACGGCTGCGTATCTCTTTCAGCAAATCAGCCGCAATTATTTCTTTTTCAGAATCCAATTTCAGATTATTTACGAATTCCAATGCCTGTTTTACCGGCAGAGCATTGAATTTGTCGATACTCAAATCTCCGACTTTTACACTCAAACTGACAGGATTCAACCGTCTGCCGTTACATTCAGGGCAGACACAGCTGCCGGTATATTCACGCAAACGCTCACGCACGCTGTCTTCCTCTGTATTGATCATACGGCGGCGCAAAAGTTCAAGCACCCCCTCAAAAGGTTTGCTCCAATGGTATTTTTTGCGTTTTATGAAATAATCAAATTCCAGCGGCACATCACCGGTTCCATTCAAAATAAGCTCCTGAACATCCTTTTCAAGTTTTCCGAAAGGAGTAGTCAGCATGTGCGGCAAATCATACTGTTCCGCAAGTTTGCGCAGCAGCAGATTGTAATACATTATCAAATGACGCGGCCCGCGCCGCAACGCCGGTATCGCACCTTTGGCAATGGAGAGGGATTTATCCGGCACAACCAGTTCCGGCAGCATTATCTCCATATTTCCAAGACCGTTGCACTTCGGACACGCACCATACGGACTGTTGAACGAAAAATTGCGCGGCAACAGCTCACCGAAACTTTTTCCGCAATCCAGACACGCAAGAAATTCGCTGTGAGTTTCCTCTGCAAAAGTTCCATCCCCCTGCTCTATCAGCAATTTCAAAATACCGTGACCATGCTTCAATGCCAATTCAACAGAATCCTGCAAACGCGCTCTGTCAAGTGAACCCGAACTCAAACGGTCTATCACTATTTCAATGCTGTGCCGCAGATTTTTCTCCAAAGGTTCCACATCATCAACAGATTGCATTCTGCCGTCAACGCGGACACGCACAAAACCGTCTTTTTCGATATTTTCAAGGACATCCCGATGCTCACCTTTCTTGCCGTCAATCACCGGCGCGAGAATAACAAAACGGATACCGGACGGCATCGCCAGCAGAGTATCGGTGATTTTTTCCGCTGACTGCGGTTCAAGTTTTTTGCCGCAATGCGGACAATGCGGCTCTCCCGTATGCGCATAAAGCAGACGAAGATAATCATATATCTCCGTTACTGTTGCCACCGTTGAACGCGGCGAAGATCCGGAACTGCGCTGTTCAATCGCAATCGCAGGTGAAAGCCCTTCAATATGTTCAACTTTCGGCTTCTGCAAACGGTCAAGGAACTGTCTGGCATACGCCGACAAACTCTCTACATAACGCCTCTGCCCCTCGGCATAAACCGTATCAAAAGCCAGACTTGATTTACCTGAACCGCTCAAGCCGGTTATGACTACCAGTTTATTTCGCGGAATGGACACATTGATATTTTTGAGATTATGTTCGGACGCGCCGACTATTTTTATATTATCAAGCATCATGCACCTCATTCAAACTTTTCATAAATCCATGCATTTTTTCAATCACTTCAACAGGAACAGACATTTTGCCGCCACCGACTGCAAGTTCTACACCGGGTCGGTTTTCTCCATGAAAATCACTGCCGCCGGAAACGAGCATGTCATGCTGTTCTGCGGCATTGAGCAGCATATTTGTTTCAGCCGGACCGAACATACTGTAATAACATTCAAGTCCATTCAAACCGTAAGATTTCAATTTTTTCACCATGCGGCGCAGGAAACTTGCTGCATTTTTCTGATCACGATACAGCGGATGCGCCCAGACAGCAATACCGTTTGCTTTGCGTATCATCTCTATCGCCTCTGACGGCATCGGCAGTTCACGCGGCACATAGGCACTGCAATTTCTCCGCAGATGATGCTCAAAAACATCCTGAATCGACTCAAATCCGTAATGTTTGACCATATACGCAGCAAAATGAAGTCTGCCGATAGAGTCATTATTCAGATAATCAACTTCTCCGGAATCTACCGGATAACCGAGAGATGCAAGTTTTTTGGCAATGGCGATATTACGCCGCAGACGCCCCTCCCGCATTTTGTCAAGGAAGCTCCTGAATTCCTCATTTTCAATGTCCACATACAAACCGACAAAATGCAGTTCCTTGCTGCCGTACATACTTGAAATCTCCACCCCGGGGATGAATTCAGTATCAGGATACGCCCTGCCCGCCTCAAGAAATTCACTGACACCGGCGACAGTATCGTGGTCGGTCAAAGCTATTGCTTTCAACTTTTTTTCACCTGCCATGCGTGCAACTTCAGCAGGTTTGAAAGTACCGTCGCTGGCGCAGCTGTGAACATGAAGATCTATTTTACTGTTTTCTGATATTATTTCACACATGGAATACCTTTCAGCTCTCTGATTATGAGAGCGAGTCTTAATGGGATCGGGTTCCGCGCGCTTATCCGCGGCAGACGGCCGTCGGCTTTTTTGTAAACTCGTTGACCATCGCTGAATGAAAGTATTTCCCCCAACAGTGAAATCGAACGGAATCCGCGTTCAGAACCGAGAAGTTTGATTAAAGTGTATGTAAACATAAGTTCCGCACATTCCGGCATTTTACCGAAACGGTCAACAAATTCGTCATGCAGTTCATTCAGCGATTTTTCAGAATCCTGCATGGCAAGTTTTCTGTATGCTCCAATGCGGAGAACTTCATTTTCAATATAAGACGGCGGAAAACCGCAAACAGCTTTCCCTTTGGCATTACTGACTCCGGGCGCCAGAAAATCCAGATAAAGTTCGGCTTCCGGCAGAAAACGGCGCGGCCTGTTCTGCATACGGTCAACCTCCAGACGCAGCATTTTGCAGTAAAGATCAAAACCTATTGTATTCAGATATCCACTCTGTTCCGTACCGAGAATATTACCCGATCCGCGTATCTCCAGATCGCGCAGAGCCAGTTGAAAACCTGCTCCGAGATTGCTGCAGCGGCGTATGGCATTGATGCGTTTCTGTCCGTCACTCGACACAAGTCCGTTTTTGGGCAGCAGCATATAAGCGTATGCCTGATGTTTCCAGCGGCCGACCCTGCCGCGGAGCTGATAAAGCTGTGCCAATCCGAAACGGTCTGCACGCTCGATTATCATAGTATTTGCATTTGGAATATCCAATCCTGACTCAATGATCGTACTGGCAACCAGACAATCAATTTTGCCGTGTTGAAAATCATTCATCACATTTTCAAGTTCTTTCTCCCCCATCTGTCCGTGAGCCACTGCAATGCGGCAATTCGGAACGAGCTGTTTCAGATAAAATGCAGTATCATCAATCGTTTTAACACGGTTATGCAGATAAAAAACCTGTCCGGAGCGGCTCATTTCATAGCGGATGGCATCATAAACAGTTTTATCATTGAATGGAGAAATCATTGTTTTGACCGGCAGACGCTCATTGGGCGGAGTTATCAGGGTACTTAAATCGCGCGCCCCCGACATCGCCAGATAAAGCGTCCTCGGAATCGGCGTTGCCGACATTGACAAAACATCGATTTCTGTACGCATACTGCGGAGTTTTTCTTTATGTCTGACCCCGAATCTCTGTTCCTCGTCAATGATGAGCAAACCGAGTTTTTTAAATTTGACAGAATTTGAACAAAGAGCGTGAGTACCGATAACAATATCAATTTTGCCCTGCTGCAAACGAGTGATGATTTCCTGCTGCTGCATCGGAGTTTTGAACCGGCTCAAACTCTCCACTATCACCGGATAACGCGCAAAACGCATTGCAAATGATTCATAATGCTGCTCAACCAGAATTGTTGTCGGCGCAAGAACCGCAACCTGATAACCGGCTTGAACCGCAATAAATGCCGCCCGCATGGCAACTTCAGTTTTGCCGTAACCGACATCTCCGCACAACAGTCTGTCCATCGGTTCATTTTTTGCCATATCTGCGCGGATATCCGCCGTGGCCTGTGCCTGATCCGGAGTATCATTGTACGGAAATTCGCTCAAAAACAGTTTAAAATCAAAATCGCGACACTCAAGATTCAATCCGGGCAGAACTTTTCTGACCGCCTGCAGCTGCAGCATTTCAGCGGCAAAATTTTTGATTGCAGATTGAGCCGCAGCTTTGTCATTGTTCCACTTGGCACTGTTCAAACGGGAGAGCCGGACCTTGCCGGGCGCCCCCATATAACGGCTCAACATGGCACTCTGGCTGACCGGAATTTTCAAATACTGCTCATCCGCAAACTCAAGTTTCAACATTTCAGAAATCGTGCCGTCCGCATCTTTGCTGTATTCCATGCCGCAGAAAATCGCAATCCCGTACTGAGTATGCACCACAACATCATTTTCGGCAATATCATCCAGAGATAAATCATTGTCCGGACGCCGCTGAACTGCCGCATTATTTTCGACCGGAGCGATATTTTTACGATTGAACATGTTGAGATTGAAAAGTTCATTCTCCGAAAGAATAATGACTTTCTCCTCCGGAAACACCGCTCCGCAATTTAAAACTGCCGCCCCGAATTCAATTTTGCTGAAAGTTTCATCCCCCAGCTCACGGCAATAATCTTGCATCTGCGGCAAATGTTCCTCATCACTGCACAATATTATAATGCTGTAATCCATAAATGCATAATGCCGTATCTGCTCAAAAAAAAGCGATTTCATCAGCTCAAATGATTTATCCGGATTGTCATATTTTTCAACATCCATAAAATTTTTCAGCGGCACAAAACACCGCGAAACCGGGATATTGCTCTTTTCCCCTGCAATATCATATTCAATGAGAGTATGAAGCATTCCGGATTCTTTTTTGCGTTTGAGAAATCTGCCGAATGCTTTGCGTGATTCCTCGCACGCATAGTCTTCCAAATGCCGCAAAATCTCACTTTCATTAAATATTACAAGTTTACAATCATCCGGCAGATAATCAAAAGTTGTATTGAATTCAGTATTGTTTTCCGACGGTTTCGCTTTGGCACACAATGTGTAACTGTCAATTTCCCCCATTGAACGCTGATCCTCCGGATTGAAAAGACGCATTGAATCAAGCTCATCACCCCAGAATTCCAAACGCACAGGATAATTTTCCTCCACCGAAAAAATATCAATCACTCCGCCGCGGCGGGAAAATTCCCCCGCAGTACGCACTTCAATTTCATCATCATAATCATAATCAACAAGCATTTTCAAAAGCTCATTGAAAGCCGGACAGTTTTTGCGGTCGAGGATCAGACGGCTTTTCACAAAAACTGATTTCGGCGCAGTCGGATTGGCAAATGCACAGACACTTCCGACAAACACATTATGAGTGCGCTGCAGCAGCATGCTCAAGGTTCTGATTTTGCGGTTGAAAGCTCCGGCAAGCTCAATTTTGCCACGGTTTTCTTCCGGAATCAAAAGATAACTGCGCTCCTTTTCATCCAGCATACGGCTCCAGCACAGAAGCGATGAATACAGAGATTCCGCCATATTCAAGTCAGGCATCAATATTGCCACAGGATTTTCCTGCGATTTCAGCAATGGAAAAACGATCGGAGCAACCGCATCAGCATCCACACGGCAGCACGAAATTGCCATATCCCGGCGAT
>JAZSRU010000027.1:0-13480 GCA_045538635.1 Victivallaceae bacterium | reverse complement strand
AAAAAGATGAGGGGGTGCCGCCGTCGCCGAAGGCTATGGCGGGACAAGGCAGGGGGAGAAGAAAAGAACCTTATAAAAAGGCGGGTGGAACGCCAAAAGGTTTTTTCTTCTCCCCCTGCAACAAATCAGTCAAAGATTTATATCAGTGCGATATCAGCAATGCCGAGTTCAACAAGGCAATAATTTTCATTGAACGGCACATTTTTCTTATCTGCGGCATTAGGTTCTTTGAGCCATGAAAGGGTATGGACGCTATACGATTCGCCTTCTTCATTATGATGCGGGCCGAGCATATTGCGGAGAGAAACTGTCATTTCTATTTCCAGAGAGTTCATTCCGTTTTCAAGTGTATTCCCGACTGGCAGTGCAAACTGTCCGTCGTAGAGCAATCCAAGTTCAATTCCGTTGATTTTCACCCGGTATGAATTTGCGCCGATATGGCGGAAACGCAAATATCTGCACTTGGCAATTTCATCGGCAGTCAGAGTAAAATTCTGCTTTAAAACAATTTTTCCGGCAAAAAACGGCATCCCGTCCTCTGCAATATCGGCGGCATTGATAACGGAATTCACCAATGGCTGACCGAGAGTGAATTTACCACAGTAGCGTTTTGCCTGACGGTCAAGCTGTTTTACTTCGCCGTCATGCTCAACACGGAAGTTGCTGGCAAGGTAAATATTTTCAATTTCTGAATCGTAAGTAAGTTTGTTATATTCAGTTTCAAATTTTTTCGCCTTTTCAAGAGAATCATAAACGATCTGTTCCTGATGAAAACGGCATTTCATGCCGATAGTATTGATACCGTATCTCAAATTTTGCGGCAAAGCAATTCTGCGGAAAGCCTGATCATAGAATTTTCCGCCGTCAACAGCGTTAAATTTTTCTCCGTTTAAAGAATATTCAAACATTGACGGAGTTTCGGAAATCAAAGTCATCGGCGTTGTCAAATCAAATTTTTCCGTAACTTCAAAATCAAATTCCATTTCCAGATCGCAATCGCATTTGCGTTTGAGCAGACGCTCTGTGATGACACAGACATCATCAGCGATCCATTCACCGCCGTCAACACGGTAGCGGCAGCGGTCAAGTGTTATCAGATTGCCGTCAGATACGGAAACGACTTCAAAATCAGTACTGACTTTTTTTACTGTTTTCATTGTTGAATAATCGGTTGCCGTATAAATTTTTTCAGGATTTGCAGCACGGTCGGATACAAAAATCAATAAGCCTTCGCCTGATGCAAAAGGATAATCGAAAATCAGTCTGCCGTCAGCATTGCGCACTCCGTCAAGTTTGGCAAATTCACCGGTTTCATGATTTATAATTTCAATTACGCTGCCGACGGCTGGAATTGATATTTCAACTTTGCTGAATTCTGTATAACGGCGGTTGGTAAAAAGATAAAATCTGCCCTTGCGTCCGTCAATTTCAATATCTCGGTATGTACTCAAAATATCAGTTTCATATATGCCGTTTTCTGAAATGCGGGTAATATCTGACATATTTGCAGCAACAGCTGACGCTGCGGATTTTTCATTTTCAAAGAACGGCAAAGAATTGAACCATGCTATGAATTCCGCGGATGGTTCTCTGCCGTCAATGGTCAAAGAGGATTTTTCCAAATCATTTTCAATAACATAAACTTTACCGCCGGATTGATGAAGTTTCTGGACTGCATCGGCAATTTTGGCTGACAGGTCGGTAACTTTGGGAATAAGTACAGAACTGTAAGAACACTCTCCTATACGGATTTTGCCGTTTTCAAAACTGCAATAATCATCGCAAATAACATTATCCGCATAATGATGCGGTATCTGAACTGCGTCCAGAGCTTCAGAAACTGCACGAAGATGCAGAGTGTATTGGTCCATAAGTTTAGATTTCGGTGTTCCTGCAAAAAGTTTCCACACACTTGAAAGCGGGTGAAGCACCAGTAAATCAACTTGAATTTTTCCCTCCGCAAGCAGCATTCCGGTACGCGAGAAATAATCATTTATGCGCTTATAATCATTCCACCACGGTTGATGGATGAAGCTTGATGACGGATAATCACGTTTGCGTTTGCCGCGCAGAGAATACCCTTCGAGATGCTGACAGAGCATATTAACTCCGTGCGCCAGCTGCTGCTGATACATCCAGTTCATACCGTGAAAATTGAAATTCCAGCCGGTCAATGCGAAACTTTCTGTCAGGATTTGTTTATGTCCGAATTGCATTGATGAACTTACAAGCTGAGTCATGGCAATAGGGTTGGGATTGATTCTGCTCAAAACATCCATTCCGGGAATATCATAATATTGATACTGAACCATGATCGAACCATTACTCGGAGTCATGTACGGCAGATTTTCTTCAATTACATGATGTCCTGTCAGCAGCCAGCCGTGAGCCGAACACCAGTCATGTATCTGCTTCATAAAGCTGATATTGAAAAGTTTTGCAGTAAGTTTCCAGAAACGCACACGGACTTCACGATAGTTTTTTTCTGCAAAGAAAAGTTGCGGCAAATCTTCAATCAAGTCTATGCCGTACTTTTTTTTGTATTCTTTTTCATAAACCAATGACCAAGGCGTCCCGTTACGGGAGATTTGCGGTTCATCAGTAAAAATTCCTTTCATAGCTTTGAGCAGATTTGCCGGAATATTTTCGTAATAAAATTTATGCGTAACACGGATAAATTCTGCAACAACTTCAGCGTCAAGATTATCCACATAATACGGATTGACTTCATAATAACAGCGCATGACCGTCATATCAGGATTTGCCGGAGCAGTACGGCTTATAAATTTACCGTTTTCATCATAATAGGCAATAGTGTTTTCTGTGCCGCATTCTTTCAGAATTTTTTTCTCGCAGCGGAGATATTTCTGCTGATATTTTTCCCCGAGTCCGTTTACCAGTCCGCCGCCGAAGCCGCTCGGCCATCCGTTTTCATCATAGAGCCATGCGTCCATTCCGAGTTTTCCGGCTTCGTCAAGACAGGCATTGACGCATTCCATCCATTCTTGAGAGAGGTATGCTGTCTGCAAGCCGCCTCGCGCATGCATAAAAAATCCTCCCAGCCCTTGTTTGTGCATTTCCCGTATCTGATAACGGAGTTCTGCCGGGTCAAGTTTATCATTCCAGCTCCAGAAAGGAATGGGGCGGTATTTTACTGTGGGATTGATATAATTCGCTTTTGTAACCATATTGCACCTTATTGTTAGATTAGTAGATGAAGAGCATTTCGCGGTATTTGGGCAGCGGCCAGCGGCGGTCATCGACTGTGATTTCCAATGCATCGACGATTTTGCGCAACCGTTCCATTCCGGCAATAATTTCTGCTGAAGTTGAGTTCAATGCTCCGGTCATTGCATCACATTGAGTAATGAGTGAATTGACATTATCAGCAAGTATTTCAGCTTTGCCGGAGAGGGCGGGGACGGTGATTCCGGTACGGGAACTTTTGTCCAGCGTATCGAGAACAGCATTCAAATCTTCCTGTGCTACCGGCAGAATCACATTTCTGGCGATTTCGAGTGCGAGTTCGCCTTCGATTCGGATGCGGCGGTTGTATTCACTCAAAAACACTTCGTAGCGTGATTTCATTTCATTTTCAGAGAAAACGCCGTATTTTTTGAAGAGTTCGATATTTTCCTTTTGGAGCAGCGGCTGCAAAGCATCGACAGTCGTGCGCAGATTTGGCAGTTTGCGCTGTGCGGCTTCTTCTTCCCAATCGCGGCTGTAATTATCGCCGTTGAAGATGATTTTTTTGTGTTTTTTGATAACTTTTTGAAGGAGCAGCTGCAGTTTGGCATTGAATTCATCCGGTGCGAAGGTTTCCAGTTCGGCGGACATTTTGTCCAGCGATTCGGCAATAATGGTATTGAGTATCATGCAAGCTCCGGCGCAGGACTGGCTGGAACCGGGGCCGCGGAATTCAAATTTATTTCCGGTGAATGCAAACGGGCTGGTACGGTTGCGGTCGGTTGCATCTTTGGGCAGCGGCATCAATGCATCGACGCCGATTTTCATATTTCCGGCTTTTTTACTGGATGACTTGCCGCCTTTTTCCAGCTGGTCGATAATGTCATTGAGCTGGTCGCCGAGGAAAATTGAAATAATTGCCGGCGGAGCTTCATTGGCTCCGAGGCGGTGGTCATTGCCGGCTCCTGCTGTTGCTGAACGCAAAAGGTCGCTGTGCAGATCAACTGCACGGATGATTGCGGCAAGTACAGTCAGAAAAATTGCATTCTGGTGCGGATTGTCGCCCGGATCAAGCAGGTTTGCATTGCCGTATGATATTGAATAATTGTTGTGTTTTCCGGAACCGTTGACTCCGGCAAAGGGTTTTTCGTGGAGCAGCGCGACCAGACCGTGGCGGTCCGCGACCTGACGGATCATTTCCATGATGAGCATGTTGTGGTCGATTGCGAGGTTGATTTCTTCAAAGATCGGAGCGATTTCAAACTGGGCGGGAGCGGCTTCATTGTGGCGTGTTTTAGCGGGGATGCCGAGTTTCCACAATTCTATTTCGAGTTCGGTCATGAAGTTCAGGATGCGCGGTTTGATGGAGCCGAAATAGTGGTCATCAAGCTGCTGATGTTTGGCAGGAACAGCACCGAAAAGAGTTCTGCCTGCCTGCAGCAGATCGGGACGGGCAAGGTAAAACTTTTTGTCGATCAGAAAATATTCTTGTTCCGGACCGAGGGTGATTGTTACCGGTTCGCCGCTTCGGTCAAAGCATTTCATCAGGCGGATCACAGATTTTTTGACAGCTTGTATTGAGCGCATGAGCGGAGTTTTTTTGTCAAGAGCTTCGCCGGTGTAGGAGCAGAATGCGGTAGGAATACAGAGAGTTGCGCCATTGGCATGACGCTTGATGAATGCCGGACTGGTCGGATCCCATGCAGTATAGCCGCGGGCTTCAAAGGTTGAACGCAGACCGCCGGACGGAAAACTTGATGCATCCGGTTCGCCGACGATCAGGTTTTTACCGGAAAAGGCCATGATAGCCTGATTATTTTTTATTTCCAGAAAAGAGTCATGCTTTTCGGCAGTAGAACCGGTAAGCGGTTGGAACCAATGAGTAAAGTGTGTTGCGCCGCGATCAAGCGCCCATTCTTTCATAGCGCGGGCGACTTCGCCTGCTATGGCAGGGTCGAGCGGAGTATTTTCAGTAATGGTGTTCTGCAATTTCAAGCAGATATCTTTGGGAAGATATTTCTGCATGGTATCTTCATTGAATACATCCTCTGCAAAGTAGTTGAATTTTACTTCTGAAGCTCCTATCGGAGCCGGATTGTTCAATTCTGCAATACTTCTGACAATTCTGTTTCTGTTATAATTACTCATCGGTTTACTCCTTATTACATTTTAATAATATACAACCGAAAGAGATTTTTTGCAAATTTCAAGGCAGGATAAATCGAATAAAATCAGCATCAAATCAATTCATTTCGATCCGCTGAGCGGAATTGTCAATCTGATAAGTCCATCCGTACCGATTCTTCACTGAATATTGACTGATATTCAGAATTTTTGTTTTTATTCGGCAAAAAGACCGTAAACTATTTTGCTGATATCGCCGTAATCCCGTGAATGCATGACTACGATACGGTTGCCTGTTTTTAAATCTGATAATTTTACGGGCGTACAGGAATAAATCTTTGTTTTATCAGTGATTATCAGATTGGTGACTGTTTTGTTTTTTATATTTTCGAGTCCCCATGAACTTCCTTTTTTCTTGAGAATTCCATAATATTTTTCAATATTTCTCAAATACGGCACCGGGGTATGGAGTTCACTGCATTCAAGCGCACCGTCTGGACGCAGTTTGCCGAAAACTCTGACTTTTGTTCCTTCCTGTAAACTTGATATTGTCACAGGCACAAGTTTTTCAAGATGCATATCAAAAGACGGCTCAAAAAACTTTTTCCGCCCGTTAAAATTCAGTGCTATTTTCTGTTCAGATTTCTCTATTTTCCCGGAAAAAAGTGATAGAATGCCGTAATATGCGGCTTCAGGATGATTTTTTTCATAATTTTCCAGTGCGGCAAAACGCCTTGCTGATTCCTCTGCTGTCATATTTTTCAGGCAACGGTCATAAAATGCAAATACACGCTGGCGTACAAATTTGGGTAACTTCATTTTAAACCATCTTTGTAAATTGAATTGATGCCCGAAACCGTCAAGTAAAATATATTCGTTATAAACGCCGTGACGGTCCAATTTATTTTTCATAATCTCCGCGTGTTTAAAACTTACAAGTTTATCATTTGAGGCATATATCTGCAGCATTGGAGCATCTTTGGCATCGACTTGATCGATCGGCGACATGCGTTTCCATTCTTCGGGCTTTTCAGTCGGAGTTGAGCCCATGACATTGCGGCGGTATCTGCTGATTGCAGTTTTTGATCCGAATCCGGCAAAGGCTGTAACACCGTAAAAATTCACACAAGCTTGAATTGAAGTATCAATTTTTTCATCGGAAGATTCAGGTTCCAGCCCTGCATCCGGTCCTGCAACGCCGAGCAATGCACTGAGATGACCGCCCGCAGAACAGCCGAGAGTGCCGATTTTTTCAGCATCCACATTCAAATTATCCGCATTTTTTCTTAACCATTGAACTGCCTTTTTGCAATCATGGATAACAGTCGGGAATGTTCTGCCGTATTTTTTCAGATTTTCCGGTGTTGCCAAACGATAATCAATACTTATGCAGACATATCCCATGCGGGCAAGGTTGGAACCGATATTGATTTCCCGGTCGGCATTGCGTACTCCGCCGCACCAGCTGCCGCCGTGAATAATGACAATACCGGGGAATTTATCCCCCGGCTGCGGATCTGCAGGATAATAAAGATCCAACCGTTCCGTTCTGCCTTTTTCCAGAAATTCCAGATTTTCGCGTATTCCGACACGGTATATTACAGGGTTTGCCGATGAAACAAAACATAATAACATAACAAAACAGAAAAATAAACTTTTCAACATTGCTAAAAACTCCTATTGTCAACAGTTATTATTTGATTTTTCAGACAAGGCGGATTTCACGGTCGCAGACGGCTATCATTTTTTCGCGATGGGCGATCATCAGAATGGTGATTTTGCCTTTCAGGGTGTTTATTGAGTCAGCGAAAGCTTCTTCTGTATCTGCATCGAGTGCGCTGGTTGCTTCGTCCATTATCAGGATTTGCGGATTGCGGTAAAGTGCGCGGGCGATGGCTATTCTCTGGCGTTGACCTCCTGATACACGGATATTTGAGCCGCCGATTTGAGTATCGGCTTTTTGCGGCAGCGAGTTGATAAAATCGTCCAGTTGAGCGAGGGCGATGGCATTTGCGAGTTTTTCTTCATCAATTTTATTTTTGTCAATACCGATGGCGATATTTTCTTTGACCGACATATTGAAAAGGATCGTATCCTGCGGCACATAACCGATATTCTGCTGCCATGAAGTCAGTATTTTCTGAATGTCTGTGCCATCGGCGCAAATTTTTCCGTCAATCGGTGTAAGTAAACCGCAAATGAGGTCGACAAGAGTTGTTTTGCCGCATCCGCTGAGTCCGGTGAAGGCGATACACTCATTTTTTCTGATATTCAGGTTGAATGAATCTATAATTTTGCGGGACTGATTGTTCTGATAACAGAAAGAGACATTTTCGAGAGTGATTTGGTCATTGAACCGGAATGGTTCCGCCGGGGCTGTTTTGTTGATTTTTGCAGATGATGCAGAGAGGCTTTCATGGATTACAGTGAAAAGGTAATAGTATTGCTTCATGCTGAAAATATTGTGTTGGATACGCGTCAGTGACGGCAGTATGCGGAACATGGCCCCCAGAAAAAATGCCGCCATGAAAATAATGCGGGTCGTGCTGATTCCCTGCATCAGAAGTATTATTAATATACCCATTGCGAGGACAACGCTCCAGCTTTCGATCAACATTCTGGGGATATTGCCGATATCGTAAAATTTTTTGACAGAACTCATATAATTATCCTGTGCATTATGGACTTTTGAACGGAAATAATCATCGGTGCCTGCGAGTTTTATTTCTTTTACTGCATTGAAGGTCAGAGTCAGCTGGTGCAGTAATTCATTCAGAGCCAGATGCATTTTTTTACCGTTTTTTTCCAGTATCCTGCGCGTCAGCAAATGAAATCCGCCGAGTACGAATGCGCTGGCACCAATAGCGGCAATTGCGATTTGCGGGGCAAGCAGCAGCATGGCAATTCCGAGTGTGAAAAGGACAAGTATTTCAGATGCCGCAATAAAAAACGGAACCATAAAAGTTTGACCGAAAGTACCTATTTGAGCGATCCTGTTGGTCAGTTCCGCATTGTCATGAGTCAGGAAATATTCGTACGGTCTGGCGACAGTATTCTGATATACGCGGTTGGTGAAATTGAGTGTAAGTTTTTTTGTGTACCATGTTTGTGCGTAAAAAACGGCAAAATTGTACAGATTCTTTAAAATATAAACTGCAATCATTGCTGCTGCGGCAACAATCATGAATTGTTCAAGATTTGCCGGATTTACATAATCATAAACAATTTTCAGATATTTATTGCGCTGAAAAAGTGTCGGATCTGTAAATGCTGTCACCAGCGGCATCAGCATCGCCAATGCCGCTATTTCGACCAATGCACCGAAAAACATAGCCGCAATCAGCAACAATCCGGCAGCCTTGTATTTCGGAGCGAGTATCTGCCGTATCATATTGATTGTTTTCATGTTTTTCATGCTTTCTGTTCCGGTTAAAAATCGTAAATATTCAAGCCGATCTCATCGGAGAATTTGCGCGGAAAATCACCTGACATATTCTGAATGAAAAATTCTCCTGCGCCTTTTATTCTGGCACTCAGCAGATGTCCGGCGACAACAGAACAGTCTTTGCGGCCGAGAACTGCATGGACATGCAGATAAACTTCTCCGTCAAGAGTTGAAATATTGCCTTCAAGGTGGGCAATTTCCATCTGTTCATTGAATTCATGATCCTGAAATGTTTTGCTGATGGGATCAAAAAAGCGCAGAGTGGCGCATTCCACGGCACCGATACCGCGTATTGAACCGTGAGTCATTTTGCGTTCTTTTGCAAAAGTTTTGAATGATTCCATAACTTCTGCTCCGCTGTCAATGCTCAAGGTGACGCTGAATATATCATTGCCGGAGAGTTTTGCTTTAAAAAGTCCGGGTTTCCGGATTACATTTTTGAAAAAATCGGAAAAAGACATTGCCGCTATCCTTTCAGTCTTTTTTCGGAAAATATCTTTCCATGACGATTTCCTGGAATTTGCCCTGTTCCTTCAGAAGCCAGTTGATGACTTCGCGGACCGCGCCATGTCCGCCTTTGCAGTTAGTGCGGAAGTCCGCCACTTCATCAAGCACATCTTCACCGTCATTGACAACGACGCTGATCCCTGCTTCTGACATGGGAATCGCATCTACAACATCATCGCCGATATACAGACATTCTTCGGCGGAAACACCGAGTTCGGCGACAAGTTCGCGGAATCCGGTTTCTTTGTCGTGGCATTTTTCTTTGCAGAAGTCAAGTCCGAGTTCGGCGGCGCGTTTGCGGTTGGCAGCAGAAATTCTTCCGGACAGTATGCCGACTGAAATTCCGGCGCGCATGGCAAGTTTGATACCGTGGCCGTCGCGGGCGTGATAAAATTTTATTTCGTTGTCATTGTCGGAGTCATAACCGAATCTGCCGTCGGTGAGAACTCCGTCAACATCGAGGACGATGACTTTTATTTTTTCAGCTTTGCTTGACAAGTTCATAGATAGCCTTGACCTCTTTTATAACTTTTTCTGCTTTGGCGAAGTCCATTGAGTTTGCGCCGTCGGACCATGCTTCAGCAGGACGCGGATGGATTTCAGCGAAAAGACCGTCAATACCTGCTGCCGCTGCTGCACGGGCGAGGGCAGGGATGAATTGCGGTGCGCCGCCGGAAGAGTTGCCGTTGCCGCCGGGGAGCTGGACGGAATGGGTCGCATCAAAAATGACCGGCACATCCATTTGGCGCATGGTATAAAGACTTCTCATATCAACGACAAGATTGTGATAACCGAAACTTGTACCGCGTTCAGTCAGCATGACTTGATTGTTGCCGGTCATACGGACTTTTTCGACTGCGCCTTTCATATCTTCGGGGGCCATGAACTGACCTTTTTTGATATTGACGATTTTTCCGGTTTCACCGGCTGCGAGCAGGAGGTCGGTCTGGCGGCATAGGAAAGCGGGTATTTGGATGATGTCGGCAACTTTTGCTGCTTCTGCGGCTTCTTCGGGATTGTGGATATCAGTAACGATGGGAACATTGTATGTTTCTTTGACTTCGGCAAGAATTTTGAGGCCGTCTTTCAAGCCGGGACCGCGGCGGGTATTACCGGCGGAGCGGTTTGCTTTGTCATAAGATGCTTTGAAAACATACTGTATGTTGAGTTCTTTGGTCAAAGCGGTGAGGAATTTTGCCACTTCGAGGCATGTTTCTCGAGTTTCTGCCATGCAGGGACCGCCGAGGAGGACGAGTTTGCCGCTGCCGATGGTGATGTCATTAAGTTTTACGATATTCATCAGATTAACTCCTTCATTTTTCTTTCAGCTTCTTCCAGGTCTTCGGGGGTATCTACGCCTACGCTCTGGAGATCGGAAATAAGAACATAAATCGGCATTCCGTCTTCAAGTACACGGAGCTGCTCGAGTTTTTCACAATTTTCAAGTCTGCCGGTCGGGAGAGAAACGAAACGCTTGAGTGCGTCGAAACGGTATGCATAAATTCCCCAGTGCAGATATGCCGGAGTCGGTGTGCCGCCGTCACGCAGGAACGGGATTGGGGCGCGGCTGAAATAGATTGCCCGCTGATCCTTGGTGAAAATGACTTTAACTTTGTTCGGGTCATTGATGAATTCGCGTTCGAGTTTGACTGCAACAGTTGCCATGGGGAGGTCAGGATTGTCCTGCATGACTTGGATCAATTCATTGATAACGCTGGTGGGAATAAGCGGTTCATCGCCCTGAACATTGATGATGATTTCCGGTTTTTCCGGCAGGGAGTTGACAGCTTCAAAAATGCGGTCGGTACCGGATTGGTGATCGGGGGAGGTCATGATGCATTTGCCGCCGAATTTTTTGACGGCTTCATTGACTTTTTCATCATCGGCTGCGATGTAAACTTCATCAGCATTGGAAGCGACGGCGCGTTCATAAACGTGCTGGATCATGACTTTGCCGCAGAGAGGAGCGAGGACTTTGCCGGGAAAACGGGAACTGGCGTAACGCGCAGGAATGACAATATGAACTTTGCTCATTGTAACACCTTATTTTTTTATGTTTGAATTTTTGTATTTAGAGTTGAGATGATTTTCAATGCGTTTTGTGATTTTTGACATATCGAGAGTTTGAGTCTGGCAGAAAGGTTTTGCCCCGACTTGATTGAGCTCAGTTACGATATTGTTGTATTGAGCGAGGTCAGAAGCGATATTTTCGACCTCTTCAATGGGCATGGTGCGTGAATATTCGCGCAAATGAGATGATATGATATCCAGATCCCAGCGGATGAGTTTTTTTTCCATAACTGTTACCGGATCGGCATTTTTGATTTTTTTGTTGCAATCTTTCCGGAGTTTGTCAAAATCAGCAATAAGTTTCTGCCTGACTCCGTGTTCTGCGTACAAAGCAGTATAATTGATTGTGAGCGGGATGCTTATTGCGACAAAAAATTCACAAAATACCATCAGGAAAAAAAGCCCGACTGCAAATGCAGTAATATAATCTTTTTTGAAATTTGCAGATTGAATCGTTTTATTTTTTTCCATATCAATCCCTTCTGCCGCCGATGACTCCGGCGCGGATGAGGTAGTAAATCAGAATAAGCAGCGAATTTACAGCTGAAGCAACATAAGTCATGAATGCCGCATTCAGAACTGCACCTGCTGAATTTGCTTCGTATGAAGTTACGATACCGGCGCTTTCCATCAGTTTTTTTGCGCGGCTGCTGGCGTTGTACTCCACCGGCAGAGTCACGATTGAGAAAAGAACTGCCGCACCGAAAAGAATTGCGCCGAAAAGAATCATTTGCTGGGATTGGAAAAGGAATCCCATCACAAACAGAATGTATGACAATGGCGATGAGAATTGAGCGATCGGCACCAGCGCACTTCTTAAACTCAGAGGCGCATAATTTTCCTTGTGCTGGATCGCATGACCGGCTTCATGACAGGCGACACCTATAGCAGACAGACTTTGAGAGCGGTAAACTCCGGGAGAGAGGCGCAGCGCCTTTGCCACCGGATCATAGTGGTCGCTGAGAAATCCGTGAGTTTCCTCAATGCGGACATCGTAAATTCCGGCATCATTCAGCAATCTCTGTGCTGCCTGTGCGCCGGTAAAACCGCTTGAAGCTGCCACATGGTCATATTTGGCAAAAGTTCCTTTGACCATCATTTCAGCAATGAGAGCGAGAATGAATCCGGGGAGGGCGAAAATCAGATAAAGAGGATCAAAAAACAACATAAATTCAAACCTTCAGAGCAGTTTATGATTATTCTTTTGCAACGGCGACGCGACCGCTGCGAGCGAGGTCGATGATGCCGAAATCTTTGACCATGTCGATAAAGTTGTCAATGACATTTGAGCGTCCGGCGAGTTCGATACCGAGTTCTTTTTTGCTGACGGTAACGAATTTTGCGCCGAATATCTGCACGATTTGAATAAGTTCGGCTTTTTTGGCCGCAGATTCAGCTTTGACTTTGACGAGGACGAGTTCGCGTTCGACGAAGCGGCTGCCGGTGAGGTCAGTAACAGTGATGACATCAACGAGTTTGCGGAGCTGTTTGTCGATTTGTTCGAGGATGTTGGCGTCGCCGTTTGTAACGATAGTCATTTTGGAAATATCCGGATTGTGAGTGGCGGTAACGGTCAGTGATGAGATATTGTATCCGCGACCGCTGAAAAGACCTGCAACGCGGGCGAGAACGCCGAATTTATTTTGAACCAGAACGGAAATGGTATGTGACTCAATATTATTCATAGAAAACTCCTTTTGTTTTCTTATAGAATACAATAAAAAGGAAATATTTCAAGTAAAAAAGTTAAAATAACGGCATAAATTTTGATATTTTTTTTGAAAAATGAAAAAAGTGTATTATATTAGTGAAAACAAATCCGGAGAGATGGCTGAGTGGTCGAAGGCGACGGTCTCGAAAATCGTTATATCCTTATGGGTATCGAGGGTTCAAATCCCTCTCTCTCCGCCATTTTTTTGGGCAAAAAAAATGGCGGAACGAAGACGCAAGTCTTCTCTTCACTGCGCAAAGCGCAACTTCACTTAAAAGGCGCAGCCTTTTCTTCACATCTTCACAAAAAACGAGAAGCCTTGCTTGTGAAGACGTTCGCTCTGCTCACTTGTGAAGTCGCTCATTTCATTCGCTTGTGAAGTTTTCTCGCTGCGCGAGTAGGGATGGTGTTCCTGATAAAAGCGCACCTCCGGTGCT
>JAZSRU010000134.1:0-13770 GCA_045538635.1 Victivallaceae bacterium | reverse complement strand
GCGACGGCTACCATCTTGAATTTCTTGCAAAATGTACCGATTGTATCGAAAGATCCGTCCGGCAAAAAACATAGGATAAACCGCCCCCGCTTTCTCTCATCTGACATTTTCACAAAATTCCGGACAATACCTATTTTTTTTGAATTGAAATGTCATCAATAAATACTTGTCCGGCACTCATCAACTGCAAATAGATATTTGCATTATCGGGATAAGCTGCCGGCATTTTGAATGTAAAAGTTTTTTCTTCCCAGTCTTTTGCGCACTTCTGATTATGCGCGATAAATGTTCCGATAAACTTATTTTTCTGCTTGAATTCGATATAAAAACGGAAAACAGTTGAAGGTTTATCGGTTTTAGCTTTCATTCTGATAACCATTTCAGTTCCGGGAGCAACGCTCTGCAGTTTGGCTGCATCAACAGTTCGATACCATGCGAGCATCCCGCGCGGTGCTTCAGCAGATTTGAGCTGCAGAGCATATTTTCCGGAAGCAGCAGTTTCAGACACGAATGTTCCACCGGACTTTGAGCGGTCGATCACATTCCAGCTGTCAAGTACTGTGCCTTTTACAGTTTCGATATCACCATTGACAATAAAATTTTCACCGTCAATCTTCGCCGCCCACGGATTTTTGCCGACCGGACCGAAATAAGCGCAATCAAACAATATTCCTTTGCCGTTCAAAAGCTGCAGACAGACATACGGGCTGCCGTAATTGACATCCTCTTTGGTAAAACGCATGATGACTTTTGTCCACTTATCAGCAGAACATTTGACATCACGCAGATAAAGTTTTTTAGCTTTCATTGCCTCAAAATATACGCGGGCAGTCGCATTTTTTTCAATAGCACGGATGTAAACCGAAAACTCCATATCTGTTCCGGGAGCGATCGCATTCAATTTCTCTCCGAGATTGGATTGCATCCAGATCAGCGATGCGCCCTTGGTGATATTGGTCGGATTTTCGATGCGTGCAGAATTTTTACCGTCAAGCGCAACGGAACTTTCCACGCTGTGGGTATCATGCAGGATACCGCGCTTGACAATTCCCCAGGATTCCGGAATATTTTTGAATTCATCAATTTTTTCAAAGGAGGAATTCTGCAGCAGATTGCCGCCGTAAACCGACAATGCCGCCATACAAAATGCAATCAGCAAATATTTCATAAAACACCCTTTCAGTTTTTGTTTTATACGATATGCGTACGATTTATTATAATATAAAATTGCTTTCACATGAAAGCAAGTAAAAAATCAGAAAAACATTTACTTTTTCTTGATTTTTTTGCAAACAGATTATATTGCACCTGAACCCCAAAGATGTAATATGAAAAAAGCCATAATTTTTTAAACCATAAAAAAACAAGTTCAATACATTGCGATTTTTTTCGGTTGCAGAGTTGAATTTAAAAAGCACGATGCTATATTAGACTGTAAAACTAAACAAACATAAGGAACTGAACATCATGGATAAAAAACTTCTCACAATTCAGGACATCTCATGCTTCGGTCAATGCTCTCTGACTGTCGCCCTCCCCGTCATCTCCGCATGCGGTATTGAAACTGTCATCCTCCCATCCGCAGTTCTCTCTACACATACTGCAGGATTTAAAAATTATACTTTCCGCGACCTGACCGATGATATGCCTGCCATTGAAAAAAGCTGGCTTGACAACAACCTGAAATTTGACGCATTTTATACCGGTTATGTCTGCGAAAACCAGATTCAGCCCATTCTCAATATCATGCAGAGCTGTGCTGCAGAAGGCGCAATCCGCATCGTTGACCCTGTAATGGCTGATCACGGCAAACTTTATCCCGGATTCGCCGCAGATTTTCCGCAAAAAATGGCAAAACTCTGCAACGGAGCAGACTATCTGCTGCCCAATCTCACCGAAGCCGCATTCCTGCTCGGTGAAGAATGCCGTCTTAAAAATTACGACAAAGCTTACATCGAAAGCACAATCGCCAAACTCCATGCACTCGGCGCAAAAAATGTCATTCTGACCGGAATTTCTTTTGACAAAGATCTTCTCGGATGCGCTGTAAGCGATGGTGCAAAAATCGAATATGACTTCAACCCGCGCCAGACTCGCAGTTCTCACGGAACCGGCGACCTTTTTGCCAGCGTTTTTGCCGGCGCTCTGCTCCGCGGCAAAAACGCATATCAGGCTGCCGCCATTGCCGCGGATGTCGTCTGTCTGGCAATCCCGGCAACTCCGGATGAACATTGGTACGGGGTATGCTTTGAAAAGGTCATTCCCGATCTTGTGGAACTTTTGAAATAAAAAATCACAGCAGGAATTACGGCTTTATCCGTAATTCCGTTTTACTCTCAGATATTGTATCGACAATCAACAGCCGTAAAAAAGTGAAAAGGAAAGAAAAATTTTATGACTGTCATTGAAAAAACCGCCGCCAATGCAAAAATTGCCGCAGCAACGCTCCGTAATTCATCTGCTTCCCAACGCTCACACGCTTTGGAACTCATGGCTCAAAACTTGCTCGCATGCAAAAATGAACTGCTCGCGGCAAATGCTGCTGACCTCGCAGAAGCATCTCATTTGTCAGCCGCTTTTCAAAAAAGACTCAAAGTCGATGAGAAAGTATTTTCTTATATGCTGAACCGATTGCAGGAAGCAGCTCAACTTCCCGATCCCGTCGGCAGAATACTCGAAGAACGCACCATGCCGAACGGATTGCAGGTCAAACGCGTCAGCGTGCCTATCGGAGTTATCGCTATGATCTATGAGGCGCGCCCAAATGTTACCACCGATGCCGCTGCTGTCGCAGTCAAAAGCGGCAATGCCGTCATTCTCAAAGGCGGTTCTGAATCCCTGCGCACCAATATCGTCCTTGCCAAAGCAATGCGGCAGGCAATTTCTGATGCCGGATTGCCGGAAAATACAATACAACTTATTGAAACAACCGATCGCAATGCCGTAACAGAACTTCTCAAACAGGATAAATTCATCGACCTCATAATTCCGCGCGGCGGCAAAAGTCTGATCACTGCGATTGCAGAAGGAACCCGCATCCCGGTCTTAAAACACTATGACGGAATCTGCCACCTCTACATTGCCGCAGATGCGGATGCAGATATGGCAGCACAGCTTACCATTAATTCAAAATGCCAGAATGTCGCCGTCTGCAATGCTCTCGAAACCTTGCTGATTGACAGAAATGTTCAGGACGAACTGCTCAATAAACTTGTATCTGCACTCATTGAAAACAATGTGGATATCCGCGGCTGTGAAGCTTTCAAAGCACGCGCTGCAAATTGTACCGCCGCAACTGATGCAGACTGGGATACAGAATATCTTGATAACATTCTATCTATCCGCATGGTTGACGGTATTGATGAAGCAATAAAACATATTGCCGCACACGGTTCCGGTCATACAGACGGGATCATCACATCATCGGATGAGCTTGCCGCATATTTCATCGCCAATGTCGATTCTGCATCGGTTCTGGTAAATGCTTCAACCCGTCTTTCCGGCGGCGGAGATTACGGCATGGGAGCGGTTATCGGCATCAGCACTGACCGTCTGCACGCACGCGGTCCCGTCGGTCCGGCAGAATTATGCACATACAAATGGGTCGCCATCGGCAATGGAACTCTGCGCAAATGAAAAAAATCAACACAAAAACTTTTTCATTCAGCCCTGTAGGTACAATTGAAAGCCAGTCAAAATACCGTTATGACGCACCGCGTCAAAGTGTTTTTGCCAATACTCCGGCATTTCTGCGCTGGCACTCAAATATCTATGCAGAATGTGCCGCCGATCTCAACGGATTTGACCGCGTGTGGCTCGTATGGGTATTTGACCGCAATGAATCAGACAGTTTTCATACCAGAGTGCGGGTTCCGGTTCCAGCCGAAAAAGATAAATACAGCGTTTTTGCCACCCGTTCTCCGCACCGCCCAAATCCAATCGGTATCAGCGCAGTTGAACTGCTTGCCGTAACCCCGGATGGACTGGAACTCGGAGCTTGTGATCTGCTGGACGGGACCAATGTGCTGGATGTCAAACCTTACATTCCCGAAGCGGATGCCTTTCCGGATGCAAAAGCCGGCTGGCGCGACAGAATAGAGAAATCACCATTTGAAATAACATGGTCAGATACCGCCGCAAAACAGGCAGATTTCATCTGTCAACGCGGCGATCTCGATATCCGCAACTTCTGCGAAATCCAGCTTGCCTACCGTCCCTCAGATTCTTCGCGCAAAAGAGTTGAACCATCCGGCACAGACGATATTCTTATTCTCCATTACCGGACATGGAAAATTTATTTCACCGTTGATAATGATTCTAAAAAGATTTTCATCGGAAATATCTCAAGTAATTATTCAAACTCCGACCTCGCCCCCGGTGCGCCTGATCCATACAAAGACAAAGATGTCCACCGCGATTTTGTAATTTACTATACAATATAATTACAAAAATATCCACCCACTCACAATCCGGCAAAAGCATCTCTTATCCTGCCGGGAATTTATAAAATCAATCCAGTTCCTGATTGATTATCATCCAAAAAAATGACACTAAAAGGATATTATTGATTCAATTTTTCTCCATACTCCTGATTGTTTTTTCAATTTTTTACATTATAGTATCACTATCCGTCGCAACTTCAACTAATTAACAAAGGAATATTTTTATGGAATTCGTACACAAAGGTGCTATCGGAACATTAAAAATTTCAGAAGCTGAACTCTATGTTGATAATGAATCCCGCAGACGCAGCGGACATATGAGCCATGCAATGATTGAATACGCGCCCGGTAAAGTTATTGCATTCAACTCAAATTGCGCATACGACCGCGCCGGTGGACACTCCGCATTTGGCTGGATCGAATACCGCTACTCTGAAGATGGCGGCAGAACATGGTCTGAAATCCACGAACTTCCATATTCAAAACAAGTTCTCCTCGAAGGCGTGAATACAATCTCAATTGAAAAAGCTGTATTTCAAGACGGCGTAATCACCTGTTTCGCACTTCGCAATACACAACAGCGCGTAGTAAGTTGCGAACCATTTGATACTCCGATGGTCATTCAAAGTTACAACCTCGGAAAAACATGGGAAACCCCGTATGAATTTTCTCCGTTCAAAGGCAGAATTTATGATGCAAAAATCAAAGACGGGGTTATTTATGTCATTGAAACATGCGATGAAGACTTCCTGACCGAAGTAAAAGGTCCGCGTTACCGCCTGTTCACAAGCCGGGACAATGGCAAAAGCTTTCAGGAAAAAAGCATTATCAATATCGAATCCTACAAACGTGGTTATGGTGCATTGCTGTTCCGTCCGGACGGCAGTCTGATTGCTTATGCCTGCTATCATCTGGACAGTTACTTCCTCGATGCCGCCATCAGCCATGACAACGGCAAAACATGGGAACGCCTGCCCGCAATACCGCTCAAATACGGTATCAGAAATGTCCAAATCGCAAAACTTGCTGATGGATATGTCATGCATGGTCGCGCATGGATCAACGGACTCTGGGGACAGGGACAAATAATCTACACATCAAAGGATGGCATTGAATGGGATGACGGTATTTTGCTTGATCCGTACAAAAACAGTTGTTACTACTCAAATATGATAACTCTGCAGGACAAAGACGGCAAAGATTACATCCTGCTGCAATATTCTGATCTTTACACAGATGATGCACAGGTCAATGTTATGCACCGCTTCCTGCAACTGGAATAAAAATATACAGAACTTAAAAAACAATTTAATATTTCAGGAGTATGTTTTTTACATAAACAAAAAACTGCTCCTGTTTTTATTTACATGCATTTTCTTTATACAACATTTGTTTTATATAAAAATCGGATAAACATCTTGAAAATAAAAGCCGTGTTCTGAACATAGACTGATTTTCTGTTGCAATGCGGCTTACGCAAGCCATCATTTTTTTAATTTATCAGTCAACATAAACTCCCTGGAGACTATCTCCCATCAATGGGAACAAAACAAAACAAAACAAAAATAAAAAACTGAATAATGTCAATAACTTGCCAAACGCAATAAAGCCTGCATAATTCATCCAAAAGTACCATTTACCTTCAGGAAGAGAGTTTTCCTTTTCCCTAAAAAAAATCCCGCATATCCAATGGAAATGCGGGATTGAATTCCGTAATGAAGTTTTCGGAAATTACTTACCGGAAACAACACCATGGTCTTTGAAGCTGCGGGTGAGAGCAAATTCACCAAGCTTATGTCCGACCATGTTTTCAGTAATGAAGACCGGAATGAAAGTCTTACCATTATGAACGTTGATCGTATGTCCGACGAAATCGGGAGTGATCATGGAGCGGCGTGACCAAGTCTGGATCGGCTGTTTATTGCCGCTCTGGTTCATTTTCTCGACTTTATCAGCGAGGTGGCCGTCAACAAACGGCCCTTTTTTCAATGATCTGGGCATTATTTTTTCCTCCGTTCAACAATAAACTTACTTGAATTCTTTTTAGGTGAACGGGTCTTCTTACCCTTGGCAAGCTGACCCCAGGGTGAAACGGGATGACCGCCGCCTGCGGTTCTGCCTTCCCCACCGCCCAACGGATGGTCGACGGGGTTCATTGCGCGTCCGCGGACGTGAGGTTTCTTACCGAGGTAACGTTTCTTACCGGCTTTACCCATTTTGGTATTCATGTGGTCGAGGTTGCTGACCTGACCGATGGTAGCACGGCATTCGACATTGACCATACGAACTTCACCGGAGGGCAACTTGATCTGAGCATACTGTTCTTCTTTGTTACGGAGAACAGCGGTCTGACCTGCGGAACGGACCATTTTGGCGCCGCGGCCGGGGACGAGCTCAACATTGTAAATATTGACACCGACGGGGATGTCTTTAATTTTGAGGCAGTTGCCGGGTTTGAGTTCAGCTTTTGCACCATTCATGACTTTGGCGCCGACTTTAAGACCGGCGGGAGCCAGGATGTATGATTTTTCGCCGTCAGCGTAAACCAACAGAGCGATGAAAGCAGAACGGTTGGGGTCGTATTCGATAGAAGCGACAGTAGCAACAACGTTATCCTTGTTGCGGAGGAAGTCGATCATACGATAGCGACGTTTATTGCCTGCACCACGGAAACGGGTGGTGATACGGCCGTAGTTGTTGCGTCCGCCGGTGGATTTAATACCCTTGACGAGACTTTTTTCGGGAGCGTTCGCAGTAAGTTCCTTGGCATAATCAGTACCAATCATACCGCGACGGCTTGCCGTTGTCGGATTATAACTTTTTACCGCCATTTTAAATGTTCCTCAAGGTTAAATAATTTCAATAGTACCTTCGGCGAGAGTAACGATGGCCTTTTTCCAATCAGCACGGTGACCCATTTTGTTGGAACGGCCGGCGCGTTTAGCTTTGCCGGAGTAATTCATAACATTGACTGATTTGACTTTGACGTTAAAGAGTTCTTCAACAGCTTTACCGATCTCGATCTTTTCAGCGTTAACATCTACCTTGAAAGCGTATTTGCCTTCTGCAGCGAGGGCATTGCTTTTTTCGGTAACCAACGGTGCTTTGATAACATCAAATGAAGATTTCATGATTCACTCTCCTTATCCCAAACGCTTGATGAATGCATCAAGTCCGTCCTTGGTGAAAACCACCTTGTTGAAACGGAGCAGTTCATAAACGTTCATGCTCTGAGATTTGCGAAGAACGACACCTGCGAGGTTGCCGGTGGCGCAAACGGTAGTCTCATCATATTCGGGCATTGACAAAAGAACGGTGCGTTCCATGACTTTGAGTGCATCGAGGACAGCCTTGGCACTCTTGGTCTTGTGATCGGGCAGATCGAATTTGTCAACGACAACGATATCGCCGTCAACGACGCGTTCGGTAAAGGCACGACGAAGAGCCAGAGTCATGATCTTCTTGTTGACTTTTTTAGCATAGCTGCGGGGTTTCGGTCCGAAAATCACACCACCGCCCAGCCAGATAGGACTGCGGCTGGAACCTGCGCGGGCACGGCCGGTACCCTTCTGACGGAAAGGCTTGGCACCGCCGCCGGAGACTTCACCGCGGGTCTTGGTGCTGGCAGTACCTGCACGCAATTCAGCGAGGAAAGCGACAACGACGTCGCGAACAGCCTGTTCGCCTTTTTCCATTTCAAGAGCAGTATCAGGAATAACGTATTCGCCTACGCGAGCACCCTTGCAATCAAGTATATCCAAAGTTTTTGACATGTTATTCACCAATTACTTTCCCTGTTTTTTAATTGCCTGACGGATCAAAAGAGTTCCGCCGTTTGCTCCGGGAACAGCACCACGGACCAAAAGCACATTGTCTTCAGCCATTACACGGACAACCTGAAGGTTCTGAACGGTACGGCGTACGTTACCCATGTGACCGGGCATCTTTTTGCCTTTAATAACGTTACCGGGCCATTCACGGCAGCCGATAGAACCGGGACGACGAGTCCAGATACCGCCGTGAGAAGCACGACCGCCGCCGAAATTGTAACGTTTGACGACGCCCTGGAAACCGCGTCCTTTGATGATGCCGGTGACATCCAAATAGTCATTAGCTTCGAATACATCCGCTTTGAAAACGGTACCGAGAGCAATTTCTTCATCCTGAGCAGTACGGAACTCACGCAGGACAGCGGGAATTTCGGTCAAGCCGGCTTTTGCGCAATGGCCGATTTTAGCCTTGCTGCAATTCTTGGCTTTTTTGACGCCATAACCCAGCTGGAGTGCGGAATAACCGTCACGCTCCACGGTTTTGACATCGACAACAACGCAGGGACCAGCCTCGATCACCGTTACGGGGATCAGTTTGCCGGCTTCATCGTAGACCTGGGTCATGCCGATTTTTTTGCCGATTAAGTTTTTCATATTTGTTCCTTTCTTTAAGTACATACGCTTTAATCGGTCAACGCATTGGTACCTGCCTGTCGGGATGTTTGCTCAAATCAGTTTTCTGCTCACGCAGAATCCGTCATTTTGTGCATCCCGGAGGCTGACTTATTTACTGCCCCCCGTCAACGCCACGGGGGGACCTTTTCAAAAACTCCTTGCGGAGTCTTTTTCAATTACATACCGATTTTGATAGAAATATCAACGCCGGCGGGCAAACTCAATTTCTTGAGTTCATCAACGGTTTTGGAAGTCGGATTGATGATATCCATAACGCGTTTGTGAGTGCGGATCTCGAACTGATCCATTGATTTTTTGTCAACGTGAGGTGAACGGTTGACTGTAAAACGTTCGACTCTGGTCGGAAGCGGAATGGGACCTGCAACCATTGAACCGGTGCGTTTGGCGGTCTCCAGGATTTCGTTAACCGACTGATCCAGAATTCTTGACTCATAAGCCTGAAGACGGATGCGGATTTTTTGTTTTTTACCGGTAGCCATTATTTATTCTCCACTACTTTATCTTGAACTTGTTTAGGTACTCTTTCGAAATGTGACGGTTCCATTGAATAGGAAGCACGGCCGCGTGAGAGCGAACGGATCGCAGTTGCATAACCGAAAAGTTCTGACAGCGGGATCTGTGCAGTAACTTTGGTAAAGCTTGCGGTGGTGTTGGCATTGATTTCAACAATGCTGCCGCGGCGGGAAGTGATGTCACCGATCAAGTCACCCATGTTTTCATCCGGAGTGGTCAAATCCACGCGCATGATCGGTTCGAGCAATGCAAGACCTGCTTTTTTAGCAGCTTCTTTGAGAGCCATTGAACCGGCGACTTTGAACGCCATTTCGGAAGAGTCAACGGGGTGATAAGAACCGTCGATGATCTCAACTTTGTAGTCGATGAGCGGATAACCTGCCAAAACACCGGATGCAGCAGCTTCGCGGATACCGGCTTCGGTCGGTTTGATGTATTCTTTGGGAATATTACCGCCGACGACTTTGTTTTCAATAATAATACCTGCACCTCTTTCGAGGGGGATCAGGTTGATAACAACATGACCATACTGACCACGACCGCCGGACTGACGGACGAACTTGACGTTGGCATCGGAAGAACCGAGCAATGCTTCGCGGTAAGCAACCTGAGGAGCACCGGTGTTGCATTCAACTTTGAATTCACGGATCAAGCGGTCAAGAATGATTTCGAGGTGAAGTTCACCCATACCGGCGATGATGGTCTGTCCGGTTTCTTCGTCACTGCGGACGGTAAAGGTGGGATCTTCTTCAGCCAGAGCGATAAGACCTTTGGAAAGTTTATCGCGTTCTGCAGTAGTTTTGGGTTCAACTGCAACGGAGATAACGGGTTCGGGGAAAGTCATACTTTCGAGAACAATGGGATGTTCTTCCAAACAGATGGTATCACCGGTAGTAACGTTTTTCAGACCGACAGCAGCTGCGATATCGCCGGAGAAGACTTCCTTGATTTCACTGCGCTGATTGGAGTGCATCTGAAGCAGACGGCCCAGACGTTCGCGTTTGCCGGTACGGGGATTGTAAACACTCATACCCTGTGCGGCAATACCGGAGTACACGCGGAAGAAGTAAAGTTTACCGACGAACGGGTCAGACATGATCTTGAAGACCAATGCGCTGAAGGGCTGCATATCACCGGCATGACGGACAATTTCGTCACCGGTAACGGGGTCTGAACCTTTGATTTCCCAGACATCAACGGGGCTGGGGAGATATTCAACAACGGCGTCGAGAAGTTTCTGGACGCCTTTATTTTTGAAAGCGGAGCAGCAGCAGACGGGAACGACTGCGGATGCGAGAGTTGCTTTACGGAGAGCGACGCGGATCTGCTCGACGGAGGGCATTTCGTCAGCGAGGAAGATTTCCATGATTTCTTCATCGACTTCAGCGAGGCATTCAACGAGATGACGGAACCACTGTTCGCGTTTTTCGACCATATCGGCAGGGACATCTTCTTCGACCATCTTCAAACCGGCTTCATCTTCATAGATGTAAGCTTTGTTGGCGAGAACGTCAACGACACCGGCGAAGCTGTTTTCTGAACCGATCGGAAGCATGATCGGAACTGCGGTTGCGCCGAGTTTGGTATGAATTTCTTCGACAGCGCCGTAGAAGTCGGCACCGGTACGGTCCATTTTGTTGATACAGGCGATAATCGGAACGCCGTGTTTCTGAGCCTGACGCCAAACGGTTTCAGACTGGGGCTGAACTTTACCGACGGAGCAGAAAACTGCAACAGCGCCGTCGAGAACGCGCAGAGAGCGTTCAACTTCAGCGGTGAAGTCAACGTGTCCGGGAGTATCGATGAGGTTGATACGATGACCTTTCCACATAGCAGTAGTAGCAGCGGAGGTAATGGTAATACCGCGTTCGCGTTCCTGTTCCATCCAGTCCATGGTGGCGGTACCTTCGTGGGTTTCACCGATCTTGTGGCTCAAACCGCAATAAAAAAGCACGCGTTCTGAAAGGGTGGTTTTACCGGCGTCGATGTGAGCCATGATACCGATAATACGGGCTTCACGCAAACTGATTTTGCGGTCTGGTGATTCTGAAAATACTTTTTCCTTTTCCATGATAGTTCTCCATCAGAAGCGGAAGTGAGCAAAAGCCTTGTTGGCTTGAGCCATTTTGAAGGTATCTTCTTTTTTCTTGATAGAAGAACCGGTGTTTTCAAAAGCGTCAAGGAGTTCGCCGGCGAGGGATTCGACCATTGATTTGCCTTTGCGGCCGCGTGAATATGAAACGATCCAACGCATAGCCAGAGCGACCTGGCGTTCAGGAGCGACTTCGATGGGGACCTGATAGTTTGCACCACCGATACGACGGCTCTTGACTTCGAGTTTGGGTTTGACATTTTCGAGAGCCTGGAGGAAAACTTCCAAAGGATCCATGTCAGATTTCTTTTGCTGAATAAGATCAAATGCACCGTAAACGATGCCCTGAGCGGTTGATTTTTTGCCGCGGCTCATAATGGTATTGATGAGACGAGCGACCAACTCGCTGTTATATTTTGCATCGGGAATGAGTTCCCTTTTTTCTGCACTGTGTCTTCTCATGTAAACAGTCCTTAATAATTAATTTGTTTTCATCATCCGCCTGTTTGAGCGAATGTTAAGCAGCGTACATCAAATACGGCTTATTTTTTCTTCTTACCGGTATCTTCCTGACCGGGAACGGGGCGTTTGGCGCCGTAACGGGAACGAGCCTGACGGCGTTTTTCAACACCGAGACTGTCGAGGGCACCACGGACGATGTGGTAACGGACACCGGGAAGGTCGCGGACACGACCGCCCTGAACGAGAACGACGGAGTGTTCCTGAAGGTTGTGGCCCTCACCGCCGATATAAGCGGTAACTTCCTGACCGTTAGTCAAGCGCACACGGGCAATTTTACGCAAAGCCGAGTTCGGCTTTTTGGGGGTACGGGTGGTAACCTGCAAACAGACACCTCTGCGCTGCGGGCAGGCACTCAGAGCTTTTGACTTGCTCTTTTTAATTTTTTTGTCGCGTCCGAAACGGACCAACTGATTGATTGTCGGCATATTTTTACCTGTTTTTCTTTGTTTGTCGAACCATTTCCCAGCTACTTTGGATCCGGTTCATGCGTTTATATATAAAAAAGTTAGATACAAAAGTCTGATAATATAGCATTTATAAACTTTTTTTCAAGTTTTTTTTCATTTTTTTTCGCAAAAACGCAAAACGCGGGCAAAAATCAATTCATTTTTTGAAATTATTCCCGCGTAAAGGCAAAAAAATCTATATCCGGAAATGACATATTACTTTATTTTTGAGCCTTTTCCGGATAAATCCTGTTTTACCACGGGAGCTTTGTTGGACACAAACGGAATCTTTTGCTGAAGAACTTTTTTCTTCAAACGCTTGCGGCGATATGAAAACCCAATAATAAAAGAAATCAACGGAACCGCAAAAAGCGGAACGAAAATTTCACTGCACCACACCAACAGCACCGAAATTATCAGAAAAAAAACACCAAAAACAAATGCAGCAAATTCATTATCCTCATCAGTCAACTTTGACTGAGGCGGTGGATTCGGTATTTTCGGCATTGAGAATAATGCTTTTGCAGCTTTGCATGCAAGCCACCCGGCACCGAACAAGCCAAGTGTCAGCAAAAATGTACCATCATCCTTTTTCCGTCTGCCCATATTGTGCTTCCTTATTTTATGTGTTTCTGTAAAGTAACACATTTTTCAGCAAATTCAAACCTTTTGCATAATATTTTCAGGTTTAAAATACAAAATAACTTGAAAGTATGATTTTTTGTACTATATTCATTATATATATAATACATATCGTATTTAATCAACTTAATTAAGGAGTTTTTATGAAAAAATTGAATGGAAAAGTTGCCGTTGTAACCGGCGGAGGCGGCATCCTCTGCAGCGTAATGGCAAAAGCTCTCGCTTCCGCCGGCGCAAAAGTCGCCATCCTCGACCTCAAAGAAGAAGCAGCAAAAAAAGTCGCTGACGAAATCACCGCAAACGGCGGAACCGCTATCGGCATTTCCGCAAACGTTCTCGATATCGAAAGCCCCAAAGCTGCCGAAAAAACCGTTTCCGAAACTTTCGGTCCCTGCGATATCCTCGTCAACGGCGCCGGCGGCAACAACCCCAAAGGCACTACCTCCAAAGAATATCTTTTCCCGGAAGACCTCAAAGGCGAAATCGAAGGTTTGACCTCTTTCTTTGACCTCGACCCCGCAGGTGTCGGTTTTGTTTTCAACCTGAACTTCCTCGGAACTCTTATTCCCACCCAGGCATTCGCAAAACAGATGATAGGAAGAGAAGGATGCAACATCATCAATATTTCTTCCATGAACGCTTACACT
>JAZSRU010000097.1:0-5875 GCA_045538635.1 Victivallaceae bacterium | reverse complement strand
GCGACGGCTACCATCTTGAATTTCTTGCAAAATGTACCGATTGTATCGAAAGATCCGTCCGGCAAAAAACATAGGATAAACCGCCCCCGCTTTCTCTCATCTGACATTTTCACAAAATTCCGGACAATACCTATTTTTTTTTGAAATAACGCAAATCTCCGGCAATAACATTTTCAATCGGCAGATAAAAATAACCGTCCCGTAACAACACCTCCTGATACCCCCGTTCCGTAACTGGCAATCCGTAAGATTTCCAGCTTTTGAACATATCGCGGAATGTATCATTCTGACGGCATTCCGTATCGCCCATGCTGTGACGGTAACAGCGTTGGTGGTCACATAAGTTAATACGCAAAGACGGGTCGGGAACAATTCCGTCAGGGGCAAAGCGGTAATTCTGATACCCCCATGCTTTTATTTTAGCTTCCGGATGTTTTTTGCGGACACCTCTGATGACTTGATTGATGAATTTGAAAAAACGTGTGGCGACATACCCTTTTTTGCGTTCTTCAGGTGAGTCCTGCGCAATACATTTACTGCATTCGCACCATACCTGAACATCATTGTTGCCGATAAGATATGAACTGTCAGGCGGAGCATTGTCAAAATATTCATTGATTCCTTTTATTGCCAGAGCAATAACATCACTGTTTGAGGTGCAGGGCTGGGATTGAGCTTTGCCGTTTTCTGCAATCTGTCTGATTCTTTTTCCTTTAACCAGAGCAAAATATTCAGGATGAGTTTCAAAAAGGCTGTCAGGGATAAGTTTGGAAAGAGTATGCCCGCCGTCAGAATAAACTGCATCATATTTATCATATTCGTGCCGCATTTTCTTATGTCTGATATTACCCTTTACCTGGTAGCGGTTGCGGGCGAGAAATTTCATACTGTCGTGCAGTTCAGAGTTCCAGTTACAGCCGACAAAGCCGACCTGCCGCACGGAAAAATCAGGTTTTGCGGTAATATTTATATCATCGGGAATACTGAGTTTATCATTAGTCGGACAGTGTTCGTAAAGTTCTCCCGGAGCGAACCAGCGGACTCCGAAAAATTTTTCGATAAAAGCGTATGCACCGTAAAGAACTGCCCGTGGAGAACCGCCGTTTATCAGGAGAGAATTTTTTGAGCTGCAAATATTATATCCTTCTTTGCCCAAATCGGCAGAATCTGTTATTTTGAGTTGGATGGAATAAAGTTTTGTTTTTGGATTGTCAGTTACCCGGATAGGCGTTCCTGTGATTTTTTTTGCGTAATTTGAAATTTCCGAAGCCGCAAAAAGGACGGAAGACGGAGCATTTTTGTCAATTATTATGCAAGATACGGCAGAATTATTTTTCACAAGTTCTGCGCTGAACAACAGGGCAGAATTCAACATTATAAACAGTATCAGAAAAAAATTTTTCATTAATTCCCCCGTTATCATATAAAAAAAGCGGATGAAAAATCATCCGCCTCAAACATTTTTTTATTCAAAGTTCGGAGAACCGCCTGCGACCTTATGGCTTGCACCGTTATTTGCATCAGGATTATCATGACGCTGGACAATGCCGGCGGCAACAAGCTGATCAATAAGATTTTCCATCGCGCCGAATGCATTCAGAAAAGCCTGCTGACTCATACAAATTTCTCCGCATTTTTCACGCTGATTATTGATATTGTTGAAAAATGCCATCTGAATAACGCCTTCAACCATTTTTACAGATGCCATACCATCAACAAAAATTCTGTCATTTTTATTCATTTTCAATCCTTTCTTTTGAACACTTTAATATAGTATTGATATATTCAAAAAGCAAATCACAAGAGACATTTATTCAAATATTTGATATATTATACACTTTTTAATGCAAAAAGCGGCTATTTTTATCTAAAAACTCTTGATTTTCGGAGCTTTCGGCAGTATATTATTCAAAATGCATTATTTTTATATATTATATAGCTACTACAGGAGAAAAAAATGAAAACTTACAAATTGGCTGTTATCCCCGGCGACGGTACCGGTCCCGAAGTTGTTGCAGAAGGTCTTAAAGTTTTGCGCGCCGCCGCAAAAAAATTCGGCTTCGCCGTTGAAACTACAGAATTCCCCTGGGGCGGTGAACATTATCTCGCAACCGGCGAAATCCTCCCCGCTGATGCAGCAGAACAGCTCAAAAAATTCGACGCCGTTTTCCTCGGCGCAATCGGAAACCCCAAAGTCAAACCCGGAATCCTCGAAAAAGGTATCCTCCTCAAACTCCGCTTTGAACTCGACCAGTACATCAACCTGCGCCCCGTCAAACTCTATCCGGGTGTCGAAACTCCGCTCGCAAACAAATCTGTCGAAGATATTGACTATGTGGTCGTCCGCGAAAATACCGGCGGCATTTACACCGGCATCGGCGGCAACAGCCAGCAAGGCACAAAAGATGAAGTTGCTATCCAGTCAATGGTTTACAATTATTCCCAGGTCGAACGCTGCGTCCGTTTCGCTTTTGAAGAAGCCCGCAAACGCCACACCAAAGAAAATCCCTGGCGCGGCCTCTCCGATGAAGACAAAAAAGCCGGTTACATCGCTCAGGTTACTCTCTGCGGTAAAACCAATGTTCTCACCTATGTTTTCGGTCTCTGGGAACGCGTCTTCTACGAAGTTGCCAAAGATTATCCCGATGTCAAAACCGCTTACTGCCACGTTGACGCAACCTGTATGTGGATGGTCAAAAATCCCGAATGGTTCGATGTCATCGTTACCTGCAACATTTTCGGCGACATCATCACCGACCTCGGTGCAATGACTCAGGGCGGCATGGGTATCGCTGCCGGCGGCAACATCAACCCCAGCGGAGTCAGCATGTTTGAACCCATCGGCGGTTCAGCTCCCAAATACACCGGCATGAATGTTATCAACCCCCTCGCCGCAGTCGGCGCAGCAGGCATGATGCTTGACTTCCTCGGCGAACGCGAAGCTGCCAAGGCTGTCGAAAACAGCGTTATGTTTGTCACCGGTCAGAAACTCAAGTCAATGGCCGCAGGCAAAATGGGCTACTCAACAACTGAAGTCGGCGACCTCGTTGTAGAAAATTTGTAAGCGGCTGTTCACAAGCTCGCTTTTTACCGGACTTTTCACCTGATTTTCAGGCGGAAAGTCCGTTTGCGTCAAACCTTAACCCCCGAAAGAGTGTGAAATATGAGCAATAATGAAATGCCCAAAGCGTACGAACCGGGCGATATCGAAAAAAAATGGTACCCCATCTGGGAAGAAAGAAAATATTTTCACGGCACTTCAAACAAGGATAAAAAACCTTATTCCATCGTTATTCCGCCCCCCAATGTTACCGGCATCCTGACTCTCGGTCATGTCCTTAACAACACCTTGCAGGACATTCTCTGCCGCTACCACCGCATGAAAGGTTATGAAGTCAGCTGGTTCCCCGGCACCGACCATGCAGGTATTGCAACTGAAGCTCGCGTCGAAAAATACCTCCGCAAAGAAGAAAACACTTCCCGCGACATCCTCGGCCGCGATGAATTCATCAAACGCGTCTGGGCTTGGAAAGAACAGTACGGCGGCACTATCATCAAACAGCTCCGCACCCTCGGAACTTCATGCGACTGGGAAAAAGAACGCTTCACCATGGATGCCGGCTTGAGTGATGCTGTCCAGAAAGTCTTTATCGAACTCTACAACAAAGGATACATCTATCGCGGTCAGCGCATGATCAACTGGTGTCCCGTTGCCAAAAGCGCACTCTCCGATGAAGAAGTCATTTACCGCGATGTTCCCGGTAAATTTTACCATTTCAAATATCCGCTGACTGACGGTTCCGGTTTCCTCGTTGTCGCCACTACCCGCCCCGAAACCATGTTCGGCGATACCGCAGTCGCTGTCAATCCCGATGACGAACGCTACAAACACCTCATCGGCAAAACAGTTACACTCCCGCTCTGCAACCGCCCGATCCCGATCGTCGGTGATCAGCATGCCGATCCGACCAAAGGTTCCGGCTGCGTCAAAATCACCCCCGCTCATGACCCCAATGACTTTGAAGTCGGCAAACGCCACAATCTCCCCGTCATCAACATCATGAATCCTGACGCAAGTCTGAATGACAAATGCCCCGCAGAATTCGTCGGGCTTGACCGTTTTGCCGCCCGCGACCTTACCGTCCAACGCATGGATGAAGCAGGCTTGCTCATCAAAATCGAAGATATCACCCATGCTGTCGGTTACTCTGAACGCGGCGAAGTTCCCATCGAAACTCTCGTCAGCTATCAGTGGTTCTGCAACATGAAAGAACTTGCAAAACCCGCAATGGAAGCTGTCGCCTCCGGCAAAATCAAATTCTATCCCGAACGCTGGACAAAAACTTATTTCCACTGGATGGAAAATATTCAGGACTGGTGCATTTCACGCCAAATCTGGTGGGGACACCGCATCCCCGCATGGTACAACCGCGACAATAATGACGAAATTTATGTCGGCCCCGCCAAACCGGACAAACCCGGACGCTGGGAACAGGAAGAAGATGTCCTTGACACATGGTTCAGTTCATGGCTCTGGCCGTTTTCAATCATGGGATGGCCCGAAAAAACTGCCGATCTGGATTATTTCTATCCGACCGCAACTCTCATCACCGGACCGGATATCATCTTTTTCTGGGTCGCCCGCATGATTATGGCAGGATGCGAATTCATGAAGGAAATCCCCTTCAAAAATGTCTATTTCACCAGTATCATCCGCGACGAACAGGGCCGCAAACTCTCCAAATCTCTCGGCAATTCACCCGACCCGCTGGATGTTATTGCCCAGTATGGTGCTGATGCGCTCCGTTTCTCAATCATTTATATCGCACCTGTCGGTATTGACATCAAATACAGCAACGAAAAATGCGAAATCGGCAGAAACTTCGCCAACAAACTCTGGAACGCATGCCGTTTCCGCAGAATGCAGGGCGATGTAACATCAACTTTCAACAAACTCGATGCTGATACTATCGCAACTCTCTCCGATGATGAAAAATGGATGCTCGGCAAACTCGACAATCTCGTAAATTCTGTTCAGAATAATCTCAAAGACTTCCAGTTCCATGCCGCAACTCACGACATCTATGAACTGGTATGGAGCGAATTCTGCGACTGGTTTATCGAAGCTGAAAAACAGCCTCTCCGCAAAGGCGGCGCAGATAAAGAACGCGCAATGAAAGTATTGGATTACGCACTTTTCCGCATACTCCGCGTTCTGCATCCATTTATGCCTTTCATCACCGAAGAACTCGCTCACCAGATGGGATTCCTCGCCGATGATGCAAGCATTATGACTGCTGAATTTCCCGAAGCCGACGGATTTGCCGCAGCATACAGCGACATCATCACCCTCGTTGACGGCAAATTTGACCTTGTCCGCGCCGGACGCGCCCTCAAGACAAATTACAATCTTGCCGATGGCAAAAAGGTCAACTTCCACCTCAAGGCTGCCGATGCAGATAAACTTGCTTACCTGCAGAACAATGCCGACTCCATCATTCACCTGATGAATGCCGCCGATGTTGCCATCAGCCTTGCAGATTACGACAGCGCTGCCAACGGTGCTGCACCATCCCAACTCTGCGACCTCGGCACAATCTACCTGCCGCTGGCAGGACTCATTGATGTCGCAGAAGAAAAAGCAAAACTCGAAAAACAGAAAGCTGATCTCGAAAAATGGATCGCCGGTACCAAGGCCAGACTCAACAACGAAAAATTCGTTGCCAACGCTCCCGCCAAAGTTGTCGCCGATACCCGTTCAGCTCTCGCCCAAAACGAGGAAAAACTTGAACGCACAATCAGCTTGATCAAAGACCTCTGCTGATTCTGTTACAGGGGGAAGAAGATAAAACTTTTTTGCAAAAAAGTTTTTTCT
>JAZSRU010000085.1:0-2894 GCA_045538635.1 Victivallaceae bacterium | reverse complement strand
GTTGCTGATAACCTGAGATGTTGCAAAAGCTTCTTCCAGAGAAATTGTTCTGCGATCAGGATGGGAAGGAACGACGATCACTTCCACATTGAAATTCTTGAGAAGTTTCTGCAGATGAGTGGAGATTTCCCCTGCCCCGAGAAGAGCAACTCGCGCGCCATACATCCCGTAAGTCACCTGCCCCTGACCTTTTCCAAACTGTTCATTGGTCTTCAGACTTGATGAAATATTGAAATAATTTTTCAGACCGAGAATAATCTGAGCCAAAGCAAATTCAGCAACGGGGATCGCATTCGCGCGCCATGCACTGAACAGGCGGACTTTGTGTTCAAACAAGGGTCTGCAGAAACTGTCAGTTGCGCCGGCAGCATAGAAAACTGCCTTCAGATTCGGCAGTTTTGCCATCTGGGCTTCAGTAAAACAAGGCATTCCCCAAGTGGAAAAAATCACCTCAACATCTTCCAGTTTTCCGTTTTCCACATCTGCTGCGGTAAAAACTCCGTCTTTCATATTGCAAAGTTCATGAAGTCTGGCAATATTCCGTTCTCCATATACGCGATCTACTGCACTGCCGACGTTGACGAAGGCTCCATTGAATTTTTTCATTGTAACTACTCCAGTTTTGAATTTGACCCTAATATACATTATTTTTTTATACTTTTCAAACGCAGATCGTAAAAAAGAGAGGAAAAATCCATTCAAAACAGGGCGAAGCTGATCGGTATTTTTCCGTTCAGTCTTGAATTTCAAAAGAAAAAGCAGTACACTGCTGTCCGGTAAATAATATATCTTTCAGATTCATTTATTCAAAGCAAGCTGTCGCAAGTGAACGGAGGTTAGATTCAAAATCCACTGTACCGAAGTTCTTCCAAACAGCCACCTTTGCAATGAGCTCAAGAGAAAATATAATGCACCGGGGATTTCTCCCCGGTGAGCAAAATTATCACCTCCTGTCACTAAAAACTATGCTAAATGTTTATTTGTTGCAATCGGAGACTGAAATTTTTCTGATTACTTTGATACTTCTAGCTTTTCTGCTGCGGGATATGTATCCTTTTTTCTGCAACGCAAATAGATGTGCAAATACGGTTGAAGTTTTTACTGATAGTTCATCTGCGATTTCATAGACACTTGGTGCCATCTGCTCCATCTTGAGAAATTCAATAATGAATTCCAAGATCCTACGTTGTTTGGCTGTCAATTTTTTCATTAGACATCCTTTCGTTTTTACAGTTTTCCCACCATGAGAAAACTTAAAACGAAATATTACTCAGGCAAAAGTTTTTAGCCAGCGTGGGTAAAATTAGAAAAACAACATAAAAATTCAGAACAATAACGGGCTGAAGAGTTCCTCTTGAACGGGTAAATTCCAGTTTGGCGGTTTTTCAAGTATTTTACGATCAAGAGATAGAATTTCTAATAAAGATTGATTTTGCATCAAAGTATCACGAATACGGTTAGTCAGTTCCGTCATTCCCAATTTAAATCCATGCAGGAATTTGATGTATGCGACAAGCAAATAATGAATCATTGCCACCCAGATCTGCGACATTACAGCGTTTTCGCTTGTACCGAGAAAACTTTTGATCTTCAGATTCTGCTTGATCCATTTGAAAAAGAGTTCGATTTGCCATCGTTGTTTGTAAATTTCTGCAATTGAAGATGCCGCAATGTGGAAATTATTAGTAATGAAGTGATAAGTTTTTCCGCATTCTTCGTCCACAAACTCAATCAACCGCAGTTTTCCCGGGTACTTTTTGACCGACTGATAACCGGTATACAAAATGATTTCATCCTGCAAAACACCAAGTTTTTTATTTGGCTCACGATGCTGTCCGAGAAACTCAATTTGAGCGTTCTTTTTTATTCTGGTCACAAAGAATGCCCCGGAACATGAAATCGACTGAAACCATTCTATATCATAATAGCCTTTATCGAAGGTGTAAATGCTGTCCGGCAGAATGGGAATGTTATCTTTTGCAGCTCGGATATCGGACATTTTTCCATTACTCATCAATAGGAAACATGGCAGATTACCAGATAAATCAAGTTCGGTGTGCAGCTTGATTGCTCCTTTGTGTTTGCGGTAATAAGCCCAATCATAGCGTGAAAGACAAAGGTCGATTGTTGTACTGTCAATCGCATACAGCGGATTTTTGAACTTGAATTTATGTTTTGGAGCAACTGCCATGACCCGATCAAGAATTTCTTCAAACAATGCTTTGAATATTTCCGGATTGCGACGGTTCATCGCTTCGGAAAGCGTGGATTTTGCCACGGCTTCCATGCCAAGGTGATAAAGCCGTTTGTGGTTGGCAAGCAGAGCGTTTTCAATTTCCCGCAAAGAATCCTTGCCGGAAATTTGAGCAAACAGCAAAGTCAGAAATTGTTTCCATGCGGTGAAATGCTTGCAATATCGGTCTCCGCCTGACTTTTTTACGATTTTTTCAAAACGATATCGGGGAATGAAGTTGAAAAGTTGAGAATAGATGCTATTGTAATACATGGTTCGGGACTTTCGTGTTAGATATTAAAGATTTGAGCGTTTTTAATATATAACAAGTCCCGACAATTTCAATTAACTCCGGTAATTTTTACCGGACAGTAGTGATAGGAAAAGCACTTTTCAACCACAACAAACAGGCAAAAAAATGACTCATTTATTCAGGCGGAAAACTCTGTTCTCTGCAATTTTTCTCCTCATTTTCTGTACAACAGCAGCAATCGCGGCTGATAATATCAAAAAAGGAACCGTCAGCATGAAATCTCAAAGACAGCAAACAGGAAAAATAAAAGGAATCGTTCTCCCCACGCAATGGAAACTTTTCAAAAGCCCGGAATTTACTGCTCAGGATGCCGCAGCAGCCAGATTCGAAGATGAGTTTCTGATCCCG
>JAZSRU010000024.1:0-4799 GCA_045538635.1 Victivallaceae bacterium | reverse complement strand
CCGACGGTAACGGCTGAGCTGGGAACATTCTGAACAGTACCGCCGCCGGAAGTACGGGCGTTCTGGATCAGAGTGATAGGATGCAGTTCAACGATACGGGTTGAAAGTTTGCGGTATTCAGCAGGTGTGGGGGGCTCATCTTTGTACTGACCGGCGCGTTTGACGGGGTCATTGAAAGCCCAGTGTTTGGTTTCGCCCTGACCGCCCTGCATGAGGAGGCATTTTGCTTCGGAGTAAGATTTGATGTAAGCCTCGGGGTTTTCAGAGGGGAAGTGCATATTTTCTTTGGGCATTGCGAGTTCGGGACGGATGCGGCTGAAGCAGAGGTCCATATCAGCTTTGGCGAAACCGAGGGGGAAGTTGATATCAGCGGCTTTGCCGTCAACGATCCATTCGTCCATACCCCAGAAGTGGCAGTTTTTGAGGTTGAGGTTCATAGCATTGACCATCTGGGCAACGATGGGGAGCTGTTCGGTGGGGCCGATGGGACCGCAAACGCCGACGGGGTTATCAGCGGTAGCTTTCATCCAGACTTTGATATATTCGAGAGCTTCGGCGCAGTAGAATTCCTGCAGGGTATCGAAGATATTGATTTTGAAGCCGGGGCGTTCATAATCTTTGAGGGTGTCGATAGTGATTTTTGCGGCATCATCGAGGAGTTCTTTGTCCAGAGTGGTGTAATCCCACCATTCGGGAGAGATTTTTGAGAAAGGTTTCATTTTGACTTTCCTTTTTTGGGTTGTTAAAGTTATGATTAAAGGTTGTTTCTAATATTTTATATTGGATATTTTATTTTTCAAGTTCAAAAAGAAAAATTTATGTTTTTTTCTTTGAAAATCACCGTTTTTCATTATTTCTCGGCGGGAGAACGAGCATTTCTTCCGGGGGGAGAACGCTGGGGAAACGGGTATTCAGCAATTTTTCGATCGGGTCAAGATTGTATGCGCCGTATTCACAGATAAAACTGATTGCTTCGCCTTCCTTGCCGGCGCGTCCGGTTCTGCCGATGCGGTGAACATAATCATCGGGGCGTTCGGGAAGGTCGTAATTGACAACGAGAGAAACATTATCAACATGAATACCGCGGGCGGCGACATCGGTTGCGAGCAGTATCCGGCCTTCACCGGAGCGGAATTTTTCGAGGATACGGATGCGTTTTTCCTGCGGGACATCGCCGGAAAGGAGCATGATTTTCACCCCGTATTTGGCGAGGTCGCGCTCAAGGCGCAAATTGACATCTTTGCGGTTGCCGAAAATGAGCATGCGTTCATATTTGTAATTTCTGATGATATAGAGCAGAACAGCGAGTTTTTCATGACCGGCGACGGTATAAAAAGACTGTTTGATGAGTTCGCCGACGAGTTTGTCAGGTTCACTTTCAAGCATGATCGGATCGCGGAGCCAGTCAGCGGCAAGCGACAGGATGTGATTGTCGAGAGTCGCGCTGAAAAACATGGTTTGACGCTGTTCCTTGCGCGGCAGACGCACAACGATACGGCGGACATCAGGGATAAATCCCATATCGAGCATGCGGTCGGCTTCGTCAATGACGAGGATTTCAACTTTGCTCAAATTCAAACTGTGGCTGTTGCTGTAATCAATAATGCGTCCAGGAGTGCCGATGAGGATATCGACTTTATCATCGAGAGCGCAGCGCTGCTTGGCATGATCCATGCCGCCGAAAACGACCAGAGAGCGCAAACCGGTGAAAATGCCGATATTCTGCGCATCTTTGTGAATCTGCATGGCAAGCTCGCGAGTTGGGGCGAGGATCAGACAGCGCGGACATCCGTTTTCCTGATTTTCGAGCGGATTTTTCAGCAAATGATTGAATGCGGCAATGAGAAAAGCCGCAGTTTTGCCTGTTCCGGTCTGCGCTTTGCCAGCCAAATCCTTGCCGTCGAGCAAATGTTGAAGAGTAAGTTCCTGAATCTGGGTGCAGTATTCAAATTTCATGCATTGCAGAGCCAGCAGGATGTCGCGTGAGAGAGCATAATCAGCAAAGCGTTTTTTGCCTTCAGCTTCGGGGATTTCAATAAGTTCGGATGGTTTTTCGATTTTCGGGATTTCGGGGATAATACTCTTTTTTTCGCGCGGCTTTTTTGTTTTTTTGCGTGGAGCTTGCGAATTATTCTGCTTGCGCGGCGGATTATTGTTTTTTTTCTGCGGAGCAGATTGTTTTTTCGGGGGATGGGGATTATTTTTCTGAACGGGGGCATTTTCTTCGCCGCCGAAAAGTTTTTTCAAAAAATTAAACACAATATTTACCTTTCTGATTATTGAAAGAGGATGATTGATACAAGGGGAGAAGAAAAAACTTTTTTGCAAAAAAGTTTTTCCTTCTCCCCCTGCCTTGTCCCGCCATAGCTTAAAGCGACGGGGGAACCCCCTCATCATTTTCAAAAAACTCTTATGTTATGCTTTCCGGATTTTTGCTCAATAAAAATCCGAAAAGCAAAATGTACCACTGTTGTATATAATATAAACCATTTTCAAAAATTTACAACTGTAAATAAAATGAAAAGCATAAGTTCGGGAGAAAAATGAAAAACTTTCTTGACAAAGATGACTTTTTGTGCTATTTTCTATGGAGTTGTTTCCGGAGAAAATAAATATACTTTTCTTTTTTGAAAAGGATGGTGGTTTCAGGAGGAAGGAAAAATCTTTTTTTCTTTTAATCAAGAAAAAAGTTTTTCCTTCCTCCTGAAAAAAAACAAACAGAAAGGATTTTTTATGTTTTGGGCGAGAGCGATAAGTTTTCCGTTGCTGCTGGCGATATTTTTTGTGATGATATTCTGGTCTTACGGGGCTTGGATATTTGCAATACTCGTGCCGTTTCTGCTGGGTATGGCGGGATATGAATTCGGTAAAATCGTGCAGAAATTTGAATTGAAATGTTCGCCGAAAATCATTGGTGCGGCATTGTTTATTCTGGGGGCGGCATTTGCTCCGATTACTTTGTACAGCACGCTTGGCGACTTTGATAATATTACATTTTTGTGTTATTTCGTACTTCCGTTACTGGGTGTTTTCGTGAGTTTTGCCGGATTGTTTTTTGCTAAGGACAGGAAAAGTTATTTTATCGACAGTTTTATCAGTTTCGGCTGTGTGCTGTTTCTGACATTTCTGTATATCCCGCTCTTGGCGGCGTACGGCATGGATGCGAAAAACTTTCTGTATCTGGTGCTGGTTACTAAAATGACCGATACCGGCGGTTATATTTTCGGTAAATTGACCAGCTATCTTCCGTGGGGAAATCACAAGATCGCGCCGCGTTTCAGCCCGAAAAAATCTTACGAGGGGCTTGCCGGCGGTATGTTGATGTCTGTTGCAGCGGGGTTGATTCTTTTGAAATACGGTTGTTCTCCGTTCAGCTTGCCGGTAACAGTTGCAAGCTCAATACTGCTGTCGCTGGGATCATTTGCGGGCGATTTGAGTGAATCCGCATTGAAACGCGAAGCTGATATCAAAGACAGCGGCAGCTGGATTCCCGGAATGGGCGGTATTTTTGATGTGTTGGATTCATTTATCTATAATGGAATAATTTTTCTGGTCTTTCTGGCGTTCTTTAAATGAAAATATATTTTGACCATGCTTCGGCACAGCTGCCGGATGAAGAAAATATCAAACTCATTGCAGAAAATCTGCAAAAGTACGGTGCCAATGCCGAAAACCGTCATTTTGCCGCTTACGCCATACGCAATGCCCAGAATGATGCATTGAAAAAATGCATGGGAAAATGGCAGTTTGGAATTGATTGCAATGCGGTATTTTTTTCATCAGGAAGCGAGATTTTCCGTTTTACCGGAGATTTTCTGAATACATTGCCGCCCGGCAACATCGTTGCCAATGAGGCAATGCATCCGGCATTTCTTGCCATGCTGAAAAAATTGAAACATGAAGTCCGTATGGTAAAGTTCAATGCTGAAAGTGAACTTGATATTGAGGATTTGAAGAAAAAATGCGATAAAAATACCAGATTTTTTGCTCATTGGCACGTTCACAGCGAAACTGGGTTGATATCCGATATCAATGCAATACGGAAAACAGTAAAAAATATTAATCCTGAAATAATTTTTTTCGTTGATACGATACAGAGTTTCGGCAAAATGCCGCTGCCGCAGGCTGATTTGCGTACAGTATCCGGTCATAAAATCGGGATTCCGGCGAGTGCAGCACTTTTTTACCGCAAAAATTCAGGATATGATTTTGAGCGGATCGCATTTGATTACCGGCATGAAGAATATCTCATGGGCAGACCCGAAAATTCAATGATAATAAGTATGCTGCAATGCGCGGCGCAATCTGCCGATCGCTTGAATGATAATGATTATCATTTTCAGACATTGCAGAAAATCATCAGAGAAAACCTGCCGGAAGGTGTAACACCGACTTTTGAACAGAACCGTGTTGCACCGCATATATTGCATTTGCAGATGCCTCCCTATGACGGCGCTGTAATAACCGGCTTGCTGTCGGAGCACTGCGTTGCAGTTTCTCCGGGGAGCGCATGCATGGCAGAGGCAAAATCTCCGTCTGCCGCACTCAAAGCTTTGAATATAAAAAATCCGTTTTCAGTATTGCGCTTGAGCTTCAGCCGGACAAATACAGTTGAAGAGTGCCGCGAATTCTGCAAAATTCTTAAAGATGTGCTGAAACAATATTGAATCAGTTGGCTGTGTTATAAAAGAAGACTGATTTATTGCAGGGGGAGAAGAAAAAACTTTTTTGCAAAAAAGTTTTTTCTTCTCCCCCTGAACCCCCTCATCATTTTCAAAAAACTCTTGTATACCTTTTTG
>JAZSRU010000019.1:0-2341 GCA_045538635.1 Victivallaceae bacterium | reverse complement strand
ATCGACGCCGTAGCGTTTTTTGTATTCTTCGACGACAGTTTTGTTGAAGCCGTAATCATTGCCTGATTTGTCGATACCGTTGATAGTGCTGTGTGTACGCATGCAGAGATAAAGACCGTCTGCGTTGTATTCGAGCAATTCTTTGACGATATTGACACGGTATTCACGGGATTTGGGTTCGCTGTAGGCGATAGTACCATAAAGCGGTTTGCCCTGACGGTCGAGCAGATGGCAGTCGGGATTGTCTATCAGGAATTTCGGGAAGCTGTAATCGGGGATAATTATTTCGCCCTTGTCGTTTTCCTTTTTGTAACCTTCATCGGAGAGGGTCATCCAGACATAAATTTTGGTACCGTTTTTCTTTGCTTCACGGACAGCGACAGCAAGGGGGTCGATCTGACGGAGGACATCGCCGGTGCTCTGCAAATCTTTATCAAGCAGTTCATATTTTACATGACCGGGGAAAATGGTTGCTGCGCCTTTGCTCCAATAAGCCATCTGTCCGGTTACGGATACGCGCCAGAAAACGCCGGTAACGCCTGCTTGTTTGCACAATTTGAAAAAGTTTGCGATTTCTTCTTCACCGTAAGACTTGTGACCGATGTGGTTGGCATAACGGACATTGTCGTTCCAGTCCATATTGATCCAGTATTCAAGTTCGGGAGCATCGGCGGAGCGGTCATTGAAGTTGGCTTTGACGAATTTCATATTTCTGAATTCGACGGCATCACCTTTTGAACCGACGGTAAAGTCAGCGAAAACGGCACCGTCCGCCAGATAAGCGCGAACTTCAAACTTTGTCCATTCTCCGACTTTGGCGGAACTGCTCTGCGGGGCGTAATACTGATCTATCCAGCCGTTTTTCTGAGTACGGGAAACGTAGAGGACTTTGGGGACGCTTTTTTCGGACAAGCGTTTGTATTCGCCTGAAAAAATGTAATAATTATCACCGACTACATCGGCTTTGAATTTATACCCTGCAACTTTCTGACCGCCGTGATATTTGACGGAAGCGGTATTTCCGTTGATATTGAAATCACCTGCACCGTCTTTGGTCCATTGATTCCAATCAGAGGGGAGCATGTTTGCGAAAGCACAAACAAAACTAAAGATAAAAAGTAATACTATTGAAATTTTCTTCATTTTTTATTCCTTGTCAAACAAAATTATTTGCCTTCCCATTTACCGACGGCAGATTTCAAAACTTTTGCCTCATCACGATACCATACGGTAAAGTCTGCACCGTAGGAAGTATTCTGATAGCAGAAGCTGTTGGCACAGGCATCAGCCCACTGCTGCGGAGACTTGCTTTCGGCATGACCGTCAAGATAGTCGGCATTGATTCTGCCGCTGTGACGGGCATGAGTATAAGCACCTGCAGCTTCACCGAGCCCCATCATACCTGCCTGATTTTCACAAGCTCCGTCAATGGAGTCGATGTGATGGAAAGTATTGGAGGGTTTCTGAATGCGTATGAGAGAAATGAGACGCCAGGTATCACCATTGAAGAACAGCAATGCACGGGGTTCCCAGTTGCCGTCATTGGCATTGGTAACGACACCGTAAGTCATGGTCGGCCATTCGGGAGCATCTTCAACTGCGGTATTGGCAAAAGCAGGACATTTGAAAATATTGTCGCCGCTCTTGTTTTCATTGTAGTAGCCGTTGCGGACATAAACCCCCGCCCAATATGCCTTGCCGTTGGGATTTACCCAACCGATACCGCCGCCCCAGTTGTGAACCCAATCGTCATTATCCTGTGCATACATCTGGTCAACGAGGGCGTGCTGCTTCAGATTGGAAATACAGCTGGCGCTTCTGGCGCGTTCACGGGCTTTGCCGAGGGCGGGGAGCAGCATACCTGCGAGAATTGCGATAATGGCGATCACGACCAAGAGTTCAATAAGAGTGAATTGTGATTTTTTCTTCATTTTTTCTCCTTTATTTGAGAGTTTATATTTTGACAGATTTACATTTTCCTGCAATAATCTGTCGAGTTTCGATTAAATTATAGCGTATAAACTCTCAAAAAACAAGTCTTTTTTGTTTAAGAAAGAGAAGATTTTTCCATTTTTCAACAGATTTTTTCATTTTCATGGTGTTTAAGGAGTTTTAAGAGTTTAGAGAATTTAGTGTTTCAAGCTCAAAATACCTCTCCCGGAATTTCTTAAATTCTCTGAACTAATTATCTTTTTCCAACTTCCGATAATCAATATTACAGGAAGCAGAAACCGTCTTTGTTTTTGATTATAATGTATTAATTTTGAAATGCAAATAAAAAATAAAAAATTGTTCTTAAATTATATAAAATTATATAAAATAAGAAAATAGAGGTATAAAA
>JAZSRU010000161.1:0-18635 GCA_045538635.1 Victivallaceae bacterium | reverse complement strand
TCCGAGAAAGCTTATATACTTTATTCAAAAAGTACCCTTTTCTTTTTTGAAAAGGTGGAGGGTCTTAGGGAGGGCGTTATTCAGGCGGCTCCGCACCCGCGCGCCAGCGCAGAAAACACTTTTCCTATACATTAACTGTATTTTTACATTAACTGTATTTTACGCATTTTGCAAATTTATGCATAATTTTTGCACATAAACACAAACAAAACTTTGAAAATCAATATTTTACAAAAACAAAATTTATGCATATTTTCCATTTTAAACTTGCAATCTGTTTAAAATATGCTATATTCAAAATATGAAAAAGAAAATCACAAGTTCCGATATCGCCAGACTTGCCGGAGTGTCGCAATCAACTGTTTCGCGCGCATTAAGCCCCGGCAAAGCGTGGATGATAAGTCCTGAAATACGCGGAGAGATACTCAAACTCTGCCGCAAGTATGATTACGCTCCGAAAAACAGCAGCTCCCAAAAAAGACGGCACAAAACATTTAAAATCGGTTTTCTCCTCGGCTCAATGGAGGCAGATTTGACCGCATCCGGTTTCAGCTTTATGCTGCGCGAACTGTGCGATCATCTGCAGTCATTCAACTACACTCTGACCTTGATCCGGGTCGATTACACCTCCCCGAAACTCGCTCAAAATATCAAACGCATTCTGAAATCGGATAACATTGATGTTTATATTGCCGGGGCTGGTTTATTGCAAGGGCAGACTGTTGAGTTTATCCGTTCAATGCGTTCCGGTTTGATCTCTTATGTCCCCTTCTGCGCACCTTTTGCCACAGAGTACAAAAACAAAAATGTTTCTATTGCAACCCATGATTACGATGAAGCGTTCCGGCAGTTTGCCCGTACCGTTCCGCGGCACTTGCTTGACTCTGCAATTTACCTCGGCAACGACATGACAGACGATTGGAAATACAGCACTGTCAAACATGCACTCGCACAGCACCACAAAAAAAATTTCAAAATACCATTTATAAATATCGAAGTCGGACTGAGCCTGCGCGACCGTGCTTACCGCATGATATATTCAATGTTTGACAAAATATATCCGGTTCTGGAAAACCGGAAGCTTTTCATCTGCGGCGGTTCAAGTATTGCCCAGGCATTATCGGATTACCTGTGCGGCAAAGGTTTGATTGCCGACAGGGATTTTTTCATTGTTACATTCGGTATTTTCAGCGATCTTCTTTCGCAATATGATTATCGCGGCGATCCGTTTTCAGCATTCGGATACAGAACAGAAAGTGCGGCACGACGCATTGCAGAACTCGCCCTTACCCTGACCGAAAATCCGGTTCCGCAAAAAATCATGATTCCGGTTCATTTCAAACCATCCCCCGCATTCGGCGGCAGCGTGGAAAATCTGATTTAACCAACAAAAAGACGAATATTACCGTTTCTATATTTGCAATCAAAAGATTTATGAAATATATTACAAAAAAAACAACCAGAAAGGCTCTCTTATGCTTGAAAATACAAAATTGACCCCCATCAGCGGAACTTTTATCAATATGATCATCCCCGATACCGGCATCACCAACGCCGGACTTGCAGAATGGGAACAGGATTTCCAAATGCTGCAATACCTCGGCATCGACAAAATATTCGTCATCCGCACCGAATTTGAACAGTACGGCCGCCATCTCTCCGCCGAAGATCCGCGCTCAACCACATGGAGCGAAGACAGATGTCTTCTGGATATGGTGTTCCGTCTGGCAGACAAATACAACATGACACTCTTTCTCGGCGGTCCGGTCAGCATCAGCAATCTGCACAAAGGCGACTGGCGCAAGGAAATCGACGAATCAAAACGCTATTATGAGCGTACCGTTGCCAAATACGCGCATCACAAATGTTTCAAAGGTATTTACATAAGTCTTGAAGCTCTGCCGTGGCACTTCAATTTTCTGGACATCGGTACCGAAATGCTGAAATTTGCCAAATCAAATTATCCCGACAAAAAAACTTTCATGTCCCCCTCTTTTGACGGGGTCAAAGGCGATTTCTCATCCCGTTACACTCCGCAGGAATGGTGCGACATTTACGGAAAATATTTCTTTGACAATGTGGCGGGACTGCTGGATTACTGCGCTCCGCAAGACACTCTTGCGGGGCCGTTCTGCAAACTCGGAGAAATCGAAAGCAACGGACTCAATGCATGGTATCCCGAAGTCAAAAAACTTTTTGACCGCAACAATATTGAACTCTGGAGCAATGTTGAAACCTTCCAGCGCGCATTTGCAGGACACGGCGAAGGCAAAGGTTTTTACCGCCAGAGCGACTACCGCACCCTTTACATGAAGCTCGCCGAAGCGACACCTTTTGTAAAAAACATCGTAACTTACGATTTCTTTACCTGCATGAGTCCGAATACGGAATGGGGTTCTGCACACAGACTGCTTGCCCGCTATATGGAAATGATCGGGCTTGACACTGACAAAATCAAAGAAATCTATGGTTGAAAAATCAGCGTGCCGCGCCCAGATTTTCTCCGGCGCGGACGATTGTTTCATAACCTTTGCGGGAGTTTGCCAGAAGATCATCATCCCATTTCAACCGTGAATTGTCAAAAATGAGGATTATGGTCGAGCCGCCGAATTTGAAATAACCTTTTTCATCACCTTTGCGGTGTTCCCCAACCGAAGCGGTCTGAATTATCGACCCGACGCCGAATGCTCCGACATCTATCATGCGGAACGAACCGAAAACAGAAGATTCAAGTTCGGTTATCTCTCTTGTATTATCAACATACAGATCCGGAAATTTTGCCAGAGCGACAGGGTTTACAGAGTGATATTTGCCTTTGAATCTGCGCGCATGGGTCTGCTGAACACAATCACAAGGAAAATGGAAACGGTGATAATCCACCGGAGCCAGACGGACAACCGCCACCGCACAATCAAATTCCAGAGTTTCGCCGCACAGTTCATTCAGCGTTTTCTGCGCACCTTTGACCGGCACCGGATCAGTACCGCGCAGGTTTTCATAAACCAGCAATCTGCCGTCAGACGGAGATGAGAGGATTGCGCCGTTCATATCAAAATTGCGCGCACCAACTTTCAGTCTGCGGGTGAAAAAATCATTGAAACTCTGATATTCACTTACATCTTTTTCAGCCTCTGCGGCATCACAACCGGGAATGGATGTCAATGCAGAAATACTCCGGGCAGACAGTTTACTGTCATAATAACATCCCATCAGACGCGACAATCCCGAAGTATTGAACAAAAGTCCGGAGAGACAATGACCGAGCAAAGTTTCATAAGCAAAACGCAATGCACCATCGCCCATAACTGTTTCTTCGATAATATCGTTTGTTCTGCGATCGACAAAAGTAACTGTTTTTTTCAAATCTGCCCCCCATTCGGTTGATGTTTTACTACAATATAACGCCACTTGAAAAAATTTCAATATTTTAACAGAAAAAATCATCCCAACTCTTGCAAACGAACTCAAAAGTTGTATATTACCATCAAGCCAGCATTTATAAATATGTTTCCCCGTCAAAGAAGTTTTTCATGTTAAAGCAAATTCAATTTCAAAAAGCCACCCCCGAAAGCTGCGGAATTCCGTCTGCCGCAATCGGAGATTTTACCTGCAAATTGCAAAAACTTGATGCAATTCACAGTTTTATGCTCATGCGGGATGATAAAATCATTGCAGAAAACTACTGGGAACCGTTCAAAAAAGAGTACAAACACGAACTTTTTTCGTGCAGCAAAAGTTTTGTTTCCGCCGCATTCGGCATTGCTGCGGCAGAAAAACTTATCTCCATTGACGATAAACTCACTGATTTTTTTCCGGACAAGCTGTCAGACAAAGTTTCCGCCCGTATGCGCGAAGTTACCATGCGTCATCTGCTGACCATGTCTTCCGGGCATGAAGCCTGCCCGCTGGCATACGGAACGACTGCTCAAAAACAGGATTGGGTAAAAGCATTTCTCGAAAGTGAACTTGCCTATAAGCCGGGAACAAAATTTGTTTACAATTCGGCGGCGACTTACATGATTTCAGCAGTCCTCCGCAAAGTTACCGGAATGAATATCCTCGATTATCTGAACGACAGAATTTTCCGCCACATTGGGATCAATGCAGACAAATGGGACTGCTGTCCATCCGGAATCAATATCGGCGGCTGGGGGCTTTGGCTCACTACAGAAGATATGCTCCGCTTCGGATACCTGCTGCTGAAAAACGGCAACTGGGACGGCAAACAGCTCATTCCTGCGGATTATCTGCAGGAGGCGACCTCTTTTCAAATTGACAATTCATCCAATCAGAATCCGGACTGGAAACTCGGCTACGGCTACCAGTTCTGGCGCACCTCACATAATTCGTTCCGTGCCGACGGTGCATGCGGACAGTACATTCTTGTCATTCCAGACAGAAATATGGTTATGGCAATGACTTCCGGTGTCCCGGATATGCAAAGAATTCTGACTGCATTTTTTGAAACAGTTTATGCTTCAGCAAATGACAAACCGCTGCCGGAAAATCCTGCAGAATACCGGAAACTTCAGGAAACTTTTGATTCATGCAGTCATCCTCCGGTTGATTCTCCGTTACGATTTCCACATAAAGGCGGAGTTTATGAGCTTGAAAAAAACTCTGCATCTCTGCGGCAGCTTGCCATTGATTTTACTGAAAAAGGCTGCAGTTTGACTTTCATCAGCGAAAACGGAAATTCAGAAAAACTCTGCGCCGGTTACGGATGCCATACCACCAATTTTCTCCGGCTGGGAGAAGCTGAAACACGCATTCTGGCAGCAAGTTGCGCATGGCGGGATGAAAACGAATTGGATATTCAGGTTTATGCACTTGAAACTCCGTTCCGCGACCACTATTATCTGCGTTTCAAAAAGGACGGTATCGAACTCGAACGCGCCAGCAATTTCAACTTTCTCCACAATCCGATGCCGCTTCTGCGCGGCACAGAAAAATCATCTTGACGGCAAGGCTTCCACCCTGCAATTCCATTGGTTCCTTTTTCGCATTTTTCACAAAAAAATTTTGCACAAATATTTTATTGGTTCCATTGACAAAAGTTTTTTTCCGTGTTATAATATACACAGAGTACACATTTTCTGTCAAAATTACTTCGCATAAAATGTTTTCCAACACAAAAACGAAAGGACCGAATATGAAAAAAGTTTTCACTCTTATTGAACTGCTGGTCGTCATCGCAATCATCGCAATTCTTGCCGGAATGCTGCTCCCGGCGTTGAACAATGCCAGACAGCGTGGATATGTCAGTAAATGCATGGGAAACGAAAAGTCATTGGCGAATGCTTTTTTGATGTATGCTGATGATAATAATGGATGAGCAACAGGTTTTTATGGTCAGGATATTAATTCTCATACTTACAAGGCTGTAAAATATTTTATGGAACACGGCTATCTCGGCAATTTTAATATGAACAGGTTTCATGAACAGACTACAGCTCAAAATCTTTTGCCGCAAATTCTTATTTGTCCGGCGCGCAAAAAAGATAGTGCTACTAATATGAGAATAGATTACGGGACCAATAACAGTCTTTCCGGGCAGGCGAAATTCGCTCCGTGGAAAACATTAGCAAACGGAGTAAATGCCACATCCGGACATGAGGCAATTTTGTTCCGTCCCGACAGTATGGCAAATCCGAGTATGCTTGTTTACGGTGCAGATGTTCCGCGCGGTTATCCGTTTTTTGCTGCCCGCAACTGGTCTTATCACTATAAGAATCACGGTGGTGAAGCATATAGTTTCAATCCGCACACCGGTCGTTCAAATGCATGGTTTGTTGACGGCCATGTTGAGTCGATGATACATAAAGATTTGGTAAACCGTGTCAGCAAATACGGTTATCACAGTGCAGGCCCGCAATGATATCCGGAATGAAGTGAGAAGTTTGAGAGGATTGAGAATAGTGAGAAGTTTGAGCAAAAGTACAGGCAAAATCAACAAACATGACATAATATACATTCTGTCATGTTGTTTGAGGTTGTTTTTCATATTTTTATCCTTTCTGTTAAGGGGTTGGTTTTATTTATACGGCATAGCCGCAATGCGGGCGGCTATGCACCCGCGCCAGCGCGGGAACTTCCGATAATGTGTATTATCGGAAGTTCATTCACCTTAATCGAGCTTCTGGTCGTGATTGCAATTATCGCAATCCTCGCAGGAATGCTTTTGCCCGCATTGAACTCCGCCCGTGACCGAGCAAAAACTGCAGCCTGTGTAAATAACAAAAAGCAATGGGGTATGATTCAGTTGTTCTATGCCGATGAAAATGGCGGATGGGCATTTGCAGGTGGGAGTACGGCTTTGACAAATCATATTAAACACCTTATTACCAATAAACAGATTCCGTTTACTGATTATGATAATGATTTTGTGAAAAAATCAGCAGTAGCAAGCAGAGGTCCTATGAGTTGTCCTGCTGCTCCTGCCAGATATGATGTGCACTTGGATATTGCAGTCAGTATTCATCTTGCCGGCAAGGGCGCACAATATGCTCCGTGGGGAAATTCTGATAAGACAAAATGGTGTTATAGTGGTGAAACCGGTGCATTTTTCAGACCTGATACCATCCCGTATGCGACCAGTGATATTCCTTATTGGGGTGACAGTATTGGCGGTAGCAGTTACGGATATGTTTCTTCCGGTGTTAATAATTGGACATATTGGTGGGATCGTGGTTCTCTGTCAGAAACTGACAATAACCGTTACGGCGGGCTGCGTCATGGCAAAAATAAGTTGAATAATATTATTTTTATTGATGGACATGTGCAGTCGATACAGAAAGATCCTTTGAAGAAATTACATGAAAAATATACTTTCTACACACAAACTCCTGCCTCAAAAGGTATGTAATATAAAACGAAAGGACAAAAATGAAAAAATTTAACCTTACAGCAGGACTGCTCGCGCTTGTCTGTTCTTTGAGTTTTGCCGCAGAAGTTGTTCCGGGTAAAACTTTTGAACTTGATTTTGAAAGTGCCGACGGTACAGCCAAATTCGCAAAAGGTGATGTCAAACCCCGTTACGGCTATGTCAATCCCGGCGCACCCGGTCTCAACGGCAAGGCTTACCGGTTGACCAAAAACGGTAAAACACTCGCTTATCATATCGGCAATAATGTTGACAACCGCAAAGGAACTGTTAATCTCTGGGTCAATACTGTCGATTTTAAAACTAAAAAACTCGGCGGTTGGAAAGTTCATCCTATTTATCTCTTTAATTTGAATTTTGAAGATGCCAAAGGGCAGAGAGCGTATGCTTTTTGTTATCTGTATCGCGGCGCCGATGCATCCGGCGTGCGTTTCCTCTATGACGGCAGAATTCAGCCGTTTTCCTTCGGCAGTCATGCCACTACCGCATTCCCGATTGAATATCTTCAGCAGAATAAATGGCACATGGTAACTTGCACATGGGACAAGGACCGTATTGCCATTTATTTTGACGGTGTGTATCAGGCAAGCAGTCTGCGCGGCAGAAAGATTGATTTCATTGACAGTTTGAGACCTGTTTCCGGCAGACCGCACTCAAGTATTATCATCCGTAATGCACCGACGGAACAGTCGGTTGCTTCCAGAAATGAACATACTGATATTGATGATTTCAGTATTTACAACCGCGTTCTCACCCCTGCCGAAATCGGTTATCTCTACGCTCAAGGTCAAAATAAAAAACAAGCCGACACAGATTTGCCCGTCACTATGTATCAGGGTACTTTCCGCAACGGCAAAGAATATGTCAAATGCGACTTTGACATCACCACTCTTGCAAAAATCAATCCCGCTTTTGCCGGAAACAACACCGTAAAATATGAAATTTTCAGCTCGAAAGGCAAGAAAATGTTCAGCGGTTCCGAAAAACTCGGCAATGTTACGCGCAAAGATTTGCTTTTCTACAATCTTGCCCGCGCTGACAAATATACTGCCAAATTTGTTTTGACCGGTGCTGACGGCAAAAAAGTCGCTTTTGAACGCAGCTTTGACAAACCCGATACCTCATGGGGCGAAAGCACCGCAGGTATGGAAGATACTGTTCCGACTCCGTGGACAAAACCTGTGCTCAACAAAGATGACAGCGTTTCCGTCTGGAATCGCACTATTGCTTTCGACGGTGGACCTTTCCCCTCAAATATCATTACAAACGGCAAAAAAATGCTGGTCAAAGCTCCGCAGCTTGTCGTTACAACTGACAAAGGTTCATTCGTTCCGACCGGAAAAATCACCAAACGCACACAGGGCGGTTCTTTTGTCAAACTCAACGGTGTGATGACCGGCAAAGACGGGTTTACTGCTGATTTTGAAACAATGATTGACTTTGACGGTTTCGTACAGGTCGATTTCAAAGTGAAAAAGGCTGTTGCTGTCAAGTCAATGAAAGTTGACTATCAGGTTGCAAAAGAGTTTGCAGAATACTTTATGCTGCCCAAAGTCCATACCGAAAAAGACCCCGTCGTAAAATTCACCAGTCCGACTACCAAAATTCTTTATTTCGCTTCTGAAAAAGGCGGCTTCTGCTGGGGTAATTCCGGCGATGCCAACTGGGTTTATGATAAAGACGCAGTTCTTTACAGCGTCAATAAAGACACCAAAACAGTTGAATTGCGCGTCATTCAGAAACCTGTTACCATTCCCGCTGATACTCCCTATCAGTTCTGCTTCATCGCTACTCCGACCAAACCGCTGATGAAAGGTTCACGCGCATGGAGAAAATGGGATGAAAGCCGCACCCCCGGTGCAGTCACTCTGCGTTATCATATGTATCAAGGCGACGGAAACTTGCTCATTTCCCCTGCGGCATTGAAAAAATCCGCTAAAGGCAAACGCAATCTGCAGCTTTATTCTGCATCCAGCTTCCTCGTTGATTCCAATCTTGAAGCCCGCTGGTTCTTCGATGAATGGCTGATGTATTCATATCAGTACGGCATGGGAACAGGTATTGCAGTTCCGTCATGTCTTAACTGTTCCAAAGCTAATTTCCTTGCTGAAAATACCAAAAAGAGTTTGGATATTCCGGAATTTGAACTCGTTGACGGTTATTATTTTGACTGCTGCGGTGTTTACAGTTGCGGCAACAAACTTCACGGCTGCGGCTATGTTGACAAGTTCGGACGCGAAGTCAAAACTATGACGCTTCTCGCTCACCGTTCTTATCTGAAACGCATTATCCGGTTGCTGCACAGCAAGGGCAGAACTCTCGGCGCACACGGACAGTTCAGCTTCAATCCCTGCTCACACAGCTTGTGCGATTACTGGCTGACCGGTGAGGAATTGCGTGGTTCTGCACTGAAAGACGGTGCTGAAATTTATTGTGATCCTGCCAAAGTTACAGATTTGCATTTGCGCACCAATTCAAACCACAGAGTTTTGAGCAATGTTGTCATGTGTTTGCTGTACTATGGAAAATCCGGCCAATCCTATATGCCTGCTTTGACCAGACTGCTGCTTGAGGATCAGAAACCGATCGGCTTCCACAGCAAAGATACCGCCAAGCGCATGGATACCATGTGGAAAGTTTTCGGCAAATTCAAGGTAGATGACGGAACAGTTCACCGCTTCTTTGAACAAAACGACATTACTGCCGATAATCCCGATATCAAAATTACTTATTACCGCTGCCCTGACAATAAATTTGTCGCTATCATCGGCAATACCACCCAAAAAGATGCCAAGGGCAAAATTGATTTCAGTAAAGTCAAAAAAGGTAATTTCGCTGTATATGAAGCCGTCAGCGAATGCGAATGGGTCACCAGAGACGGCAAAGTTTCAGTTTATGTTCCGGCAATGGATTTTATAGTACTCACATTCTAACTCAAAAAAAAGGAGAAAATATGAAAACAATCACCAAATTTTTTACCGCCGTCTGCGCTTTCGGAGCTTTCGCGCTCTGTGCAGAAGTCATTAATATCTCTGATGGTTCCAATTGGGGCTTTATCGGGTCCAGACCCATTTTCAAAGATGGTAAAGTTATTGCCAACGGCGGCGTCGGACTTGTTGCAAAAAAGCCGTTTGCACCGGAAGAAGGTAAAACATACACTATATCAATGGATGTAAAACGCATCAAAGAAGATGCCAAAAATCCAACTATCCTTTTCGGTTTTGAAGCGGCTGATGCCAGCGGAAAAGTTTTGCCTGTTTACTCTTATCAGTACAATGAAAACTCTCTGACTGAAATTGTCGCTGATGCCAAAAAAGGAGATGCTTTAATCCGGATCAAAAATCGTACCGGCTGGTATCAAAGCTCCGATTTCCGTATTGTCGCTGATGCCAAAGAAGACTTTTCCGATATCCCCAACACCAATCTCATTGCCAATGGTGTCAAAAAAATTGAAAAAGACGGCGACGCTTTTGTGGTTACTCTCTCCAACCCGCTTCTGAAAGATGTCGCCGCCGGAACTAAAGTCCGTGAGCATCTCGCAGGCGGTTATTTTTACATCCATCCCTCTATTAAAATCAATACCGACAATGTCTATCGCGTTAAATCATCTGTTAAAGGATTGCATAAAGGCCGCATGGACCGCACCAAAGGATTTCCCTATGGCGTTCCCCAGTGGCGCATTATCATTCTTGCCAACTGGAACTGGTCAAAAGCCGGTATGGAAATCAGCAATATCAATTTGACTGTTGAATAATTATTTCTGCTGACAGATTTGAACCTGCCTCTGAACGGGGCAGGTTTTTTTTGGAAAAACGGAAAAGTATATTGACAAATCTTTTTTGAAGATATATATTTGCGGCAGACATAATTTTGAAAGGGATTGATATGGAACAAGCCGGAAATAATGTGAATGCAGAGCAATACAGACTTTATTTGAGCCGTAATGCAAGTGAAGAAAATTTAACTCAAATTCCGTCTGATGCGCTGGAATTTACTGTAGGAGATTCATTTATTGAACTGGATAATGTTGATAATACAGTTACTTTTACCGGTGATAAATGTTTTGTTTACAGAGAGTTTGATTGCAGCGGGGATGGAATTGCTGTATTCCGTATCGGGGCGGACTGGTTTATTACCGGATATCTGAATGGTGAGGAAGTTTTTTTAACCAAACAGGGAAGCAATGCGCTTTTCAAGGTATGGGAGTTTGAGGTGCATTGCCGTAAAGGGCGCAATTTGTTGACTTTTGAGATTGGCCGCGGCAGAGCGACTTCGCTTTTCTTTTTCGGGGAGGGGCATGGTGTCAGCAAGGATGTTGCGGCTCCGGTCGAGATCGAAGCTGATCCGGGTCAGGATTGCGGCGGAATTAAATTTATGAATGCGATAAATAATGCCCCGGTCGATCAGACTATGAAAGCATGGCAGGAGGCAAAAATTTCCTATGTCCGCAATCATGATGCTTCTATTTCCGGTTACGGTTCGGCGCATCTGGTTGATGTGCATATGATTTTTCCGGATTTTGATAAAGATCCTTATGACCCGGCTTCATATGATTTTGTATTGAGTGACAAATATCACAAGTTGATTATTGACGGCGGTTCAAAGATTTTTTATCGCCTCGGAAGCCGCATTGAGCATGAGCCTAAAAAATATGGTACGATTATGCCGCCGGATTTCAAAAAATGGGCTGTAATCTGCGAGCATATTATCCGGCATTACACCGAAGGCTGGGCGGACGGATTCAATTATGATATTGAATACTGGGAAATCTGGAATGAAGCCGATATGAGCAGCGGGGAGGAGAATAAACGGACATGGAGCGGAACGGATGAAGAGTTTTTTGAGATGTACCGCATTACGGCTCTGCACCTTAAAAAGAAATTTCCGCATCTTAAAATCGGCGGCCCCGCACTTGCCTGCTCATTCAGCTGGATGAAAGATTTTCTGGCGTATATGACCAAAGATGAACGGGTGCCGATAGATTTTTTCAGCTGGCATATTTACGGAACTGATCCTGATAATGTGGTGAAGATCGGCAGATTTGTCGATGATATTCTTGAACAGTATGGTTACGGGGATGCAGAAAATATCCTCAATGAATGGAATTATATCCGTTCCGGAGTGGAATATTCATATAATCCGTTGGTGATCCACGGCATGAAAGGAGCAGCTTTTGCTATGTCAGCCATGCTGGCGGGACAGAATTCAACAGTTGATATGCTGATGTATTATGATGCGCGCAACGGCACATGGTACAATGGAATTTTTGATTTTTATACGCGGGAAGTGCTTAAAACTTATTATGATTTTGTTATCTGGTCGAAATTGCTGGAGCTTGGCAGACAGTTCAAGGTCGAAATCAAATCGGGTGCCGGAATTTATGCTGTTGGCGCGACTGACGGCAACGGCAGGATAGGAATTGCAGTTTCGCGCTATTTTGATGACGATGATCTGCCGCCGGAAGTGCCGGTATCGATACGGCTGAAAGATTTTTTATTGCATGGAGTCACTCTCTATCTGCTTGATCATGACAATGATTTGACAAAATCTGCCTGCAGTATTTCTGCTGACGGCATTTTGTCGTTTTCAATGAAGGCCAATTCGGTTGTTTATATTGAAAATGTGATTTAACAGATATTCTGATATCAATGGCAGAGCTTCAGGTGTTGCCGGATATATTTTTTATATGTGCCAATATTGAAAAAAAGTTTTCTTTTGCTCTTGACAAAGAAAGATATTTGTGCTATTTTCCTGAAGTGCGTTGTGTAAAATAAAACAAGAAAGGATTTTATTATGAAAAAAATGTTCACTCTCGGAGCAATGCTCCTTGTCGCCGCAGTATTTGCTGCAGACCCGATGGCTCTTATCAAAGAGGCGCAGACCGCTTTCAAGGCAAAAGATTATAATACCGCTCTTGCCAAATATACTGAAGCCCAGACTGCCGCAACTTCAAGTTTTCAGAAAAGAACTGCCATCCTCGGCAAATTCAATTCTTACATCAGACTCAACAAGCATGTTGAAGCCAGAAAATTCATGGAAGAAGCTGTTGAAGATGAAACTCTCAAAAATACAGATGTCCGTTTCCTCCTCAACAATCTCACCGTCCCGTATCTCTGGTGGCCCGCACAGGCAAAATATGCCATCGATATCCTCAAACAGGCACAGAATATAGAAGTCCCCAAAGTTTCCAACGACTATTTCCAAACTTTCCATTACATGGCTTGTATTTACGGTACCTCCAAGCAGTATGAAACTGTGATCGAAGTCCTCTCCCCCATCCCACAGATCACCGGTCAGCACCCGGCAAATAAATTTACTGCCTGCTCACTCATGGGCAATGCTTATGAAAAACTCGGCAAAAAAGCTGAAGCCATCAAAGCATATCAGGATGCTGTAATGTGGGGCAAAAAAGTTACTTACAAATTCAATTATTCCTCTGCAGAAAAAGCACTTGAAAGGCTTTCAAAATGAAAAAACTTCTCTTTCTTTTGACGGCAATTTTCTCTTTCGCACTTTGTGGCGCGGATTTGACAATTGCTGAAAACGGTAAAGCTTATGCAGATATCGTTATTCCCGCCGATGCCAAGCCGCAGGTCAGATTTGCGGCAAAAGAACTCAAAAACTATCTCGAAAAAATTACTTCTGCAAAGTTTGATATCACCGGCAAACCCGGGAAAAAAATCAACTTTTATCTCGGCATGGGCGATGTTTCAAAGTTTAAAAATCAGCAGTTCGTAATCAGAGCCAAAGACAGCCGTATTGAGCTTTACGGTGTTGACAGCCCCAAGAAAATTTCATATTTCGATCTTTTCTATGACAATGATCAGAAAGGTACGCTCACTGCTGTTTACAACTTCCTCGACTCCCTCGGTGTCCGCTGGCTCGCTCCGGGTGAACAAAATACTTACATCCCCGAAATCAAAACTCTCCGTATCCCCGAACAGGATCGCAATATAGTACCGCATTTCCCCGACCGTCAGATCGCTGATGCATGGAATTTTACCAACTATATTGACAGCAAAGAATATGTCAGAAATGTAAATGACCTCTTTCTCTGGGGTATCAGAAACAATGTTTCAAGCCGCGTTCTCGTTCCCGGATGCCATTCGGAACAGGGGTTGAAACTTTTTGAAAATCCCGAATGGCTCAATAACAAGTCAGCACAGCTGCTCTCTGCCAACGGCAAACGCAATCCGCGTTATTCCTGCTGGACCGATCCGCTGACCAAAAAAATCTGGATGCGCGCAGTTGACGGTTATTTTTCAGGCAAAACTCCCAAAGAAGCAGGTTTTCCCAATCTCCGCGGCTATATCGGTTCATCATGGCCCCATCCGTGGAATTATCCCGATGAATTCATGATCGATCCCATGGACCACACCGATGCCGAAGATGGACGCTGCCGCTGCGACCGCTGCCAGAATACCCGCAAAAAACTTGGCTGCCCGCCTGGAGATGATTCTGAAATCATTTGGGGGTTTATTGCTGATATTGCCAATTATGTCAATAAAAAATTCCCCGGCAAAAATATCACAACTCTCGTTTATCCGCCAAAACACAAAATGCCCAAAACGGTCAAACTCCCTAAAAATATCCGTGTCCGCGTTTGTATCCCCGGCGCCAGAAACATCAATTTCCCCGATAAACTCAAGCAAAATCTCAATACTGTCAAAATCTGGAGCGACCATTGCGGCAGAGAAAATACCCCGTTGTGGATTTATCAATGCATCAATTTCGGCAGATTCCTGCCCGGTGTCCCAGACAGTTATCCGCATTTGATGAACAGGTATTTGCAGGCAATCAAACCGCTTGCTGCCGGTGCTTTCAACGAAAATCATAACATGAGCCATACTTATCGCAATTTTGATGTCTATATCTATATGCGTATGATTTTTGATCCTTCCCGTGATGTGGAGAGAGAAATTGATGAGTATCATAAACTTTATTACGGTCCTGCTGCCGCTTCTGCCAAAGAATTGTTCAATTTCTTTGAAAATCAATGGAGCAAAATCGACTTGCGCATCGGCGGTGGAAGTTCAGCAGAAACTCTCGGACTTTCCGGCATCTCCAGCAGGGACCACGCCCGCAAAATCGTATGGAGCGAAATTTACGGTTTGAAAGAAATCAGCTATATTGACAATGTCATCAAACGCATGGAAAAAGAAACCGCCAATGCTCCTGTTTTCAATAAACGCGTAAAAATGCTCCGCAAATATCTCCTTGATATCATGAAAGCTGAACGCAGCGAAGTCATGGACAAAGAAGATATGCGCGCTAAAATTAAAATCCAGGCAGCTCCCACCACTGCAACAAAATTCCCGACTGCCGCTGAATGGGCAAAAGTAGAACCGGTCAAACTCATTTCCGCTGTCCGTATGAAACCTGAACTGAAAGCTCATGCATCTTTCAAACTGCTCGCATCCAAAGATAAACTTTTCATCCTTGTTGATGCGCAGGACAAAGATATCAAACTTTCACGCACCAACAGGGCGCATCGAAACGGCAGTCAGGATATCTGGATGGATAACTGCATTGAATTCTTCTTCTACGCAGAAAACAGTAAAAAATTCTGGCATGTTCTTGTCAATGACAACAATGCATGGAGTTCACAAACCAAGGGCCGTGTCCTTATGCGCTGGACATTGATGCCGGGCGCAAATATCCGTTCTGTAAAAACTGCCAACGGGTTCCGCGTTGAGGCTGCAATTCCTCTGAAGCAGCTTAAAACAACCGGCAAAGATCTCCGTTTTAACATTACACGGGAGCGCAATGTCGGCAAAGATAAAACCGAATATTCCACTTGGTCAAGTTTGGGTATGCTCGGCAACTGGCATGCTCCCGACAACTACGGAACAATTGAATTCAAATAATTTTCAAATTTTTGAACGGGGTGATTTTACCCCGTTTTTTTGTATCTTTGCATTTTATCTCTATTGATTTTTTAAGCAATAAAGTATATATTACTATATATTAATATTTCAAACACCCGACAGGAGTAATACATGAAAAAATATACACCTGATGACTTGGCAGCAGTACCGCTTTATCCTCTCGAAAAAATGACTTTTATCAAAGAGCTTTCAGCTCCGGTTGAATGGCAGTTTCAGCCGGGTTGCGGCATTGACGGAGATGTAAAATTTGCAGACGGCATTTATTTCAAAAACGAATTTACGCTTCCATTCCCCGATACAGCGTTGAACTATGTCAAAAAGCTGCTTGATGCTAAAAACATCAATTCAAACGGCAGCTATGAAGTCAGCCTTATTTATGACGATGCCCTGAAAGAATTTGAAGAATATACTATTGACATTACTGACCGGAAAACTATAATTGCTGCCGGGTCATGCGAAGGTATGCGCCGCGCTTTATACAATTTTGCAGAGTTGCTCCGCTCGACCGAAGGTGCATCTCTTTCTTCTGCATCTATCCATCAGAAATCATGGGCGAAAAGGCGTATTTCCCGCTGTTTTTTCGCCCCGACCTATCGCGCTCCATTCTTCATTGATGAATTGAACAATGAGGTTGATTATTATCCTGAAAATTATCTGGAACGCCTCGCCGCTGACGGAGTAAACGGACTTTGGATTTCGATATATTTCCGCGATCTGCCGTCAGATATTTTTCCGGGACGCGGCAAAGACAGCGAAAAACGCTTTGCCAAGCTCCGTCAAGTTGTCAAGCGTTGTGCAGAATACGGTATCAAAATTTATCTTTATTGTTCAGAACCGAAACAATTCGGAACCGGAACATTCGCTGTCCCAATGGATGATGCAGTCAATCATCCTGAAGTCGTCGGCTCACGCGGTCTCGGCTCAAATCATTACTTCTGTATGTCATCTGATACTGCAAAAAAATATCTCCGTGATTCAGCTTTTCAGATTTTTCGTGCCGTCCCCGAACTCGGCGGCTTGCTGAACATCATTTTCGGTGAAGATAACGGCAGCTGCGTTCATCCGCAAATGTACGACCGCGCCAGAAAAGTTCATTGTCCAAAATGCGGACACCGCGAACCCGGAGAAATGTTCGCAGAATCTGCACAGGCCCTTTACGAGGGTATGCATGCCGCTGCTCCCGATGCAGAATTGATTTGCTGGTTTTATGCTCCTGGAATACGCGACCATGACAATCTGGCCCGGCGTTTGGAAAAAGCGGTTGACTATTTTCCACCGCACAGCACAATCATGTTCAATTTTGAATCAGGCGGTGTTTCGCAGCAGTTCGGCAAAGGGCGCAATGTTTACGATTACAGTCTGGCATTTGTCGGTCCGTCCGATCTTTTCCGTTACAGTGCGGAAAATGCGGCACATACCGGGGCTAAACTGCAGGTTTGCTGTTCACATGAAGATGCATCCGTACCATTTATTCCGGTTCCCGGCAATCTCTATCGCAAATACAAAACGCTGCATGAATACAATATTGAAACAATTTTGCAATGCTGGTATTTCGGCAATTATCCCGGTTTGATGAACCGTACTGCAGGGTATCTCTCATCTCACGATTTTAAAGGCGCAGAGAAAGATTTTCTGATGCAGCAAGCCCGCGCCGACTGGGGAAAATATGCAGAAAAAGCAGTCAAAGCGTGGCAGTTTTTCGGTGAAAGCTACCGCAATTTTCCAAGCAATATCGGTTTCGCATGGTACGGCCCGATGCACAATTCAATCGCGTGGCCGCTTCACTTGTTCCCGGTGGACAAACCGATCGCACCGAGCTGGATTTTAAAAAATTTTCCGGAAGTTTCCGGCGACCGCATCGGCGAATGTCTGATTTTCCAACACACTCTTGCTGAAGCAGTTTCTTTGCTGGAACAGATGAACATCCTCTGGCAGCAGGGTTTGCAGGAAATGATTGAATTGCGCAAAATTTTCAAAGATGTCAAAGACCGTGTCCGCGACATTGATCTTGCAGAAGCAATCGGTATTCAAATCCGCAGTACATTGAACTGCATGAAATTCTATTATCTGCGTGAAGATATGCTTTTCAATCACAACGACCATCTGACAGAAATGCGCGCAATCGTTACAGAAGAAATTTCTTTGAGCCGTACGATGAGCAAACTTTGCGAAAGCGACCCGCGCCTCGGCTATCACTCTGAAGCGGAAAATTATCTTTTCTATCCCGAAAAACTTGATATGCGAATCAAATTGCTTGAACAATTACAGGAAGATTTTGACAATTTTGACCTCAACGCAGATTGGATTCCGCGCTACACCGGCAAAATAATGGATGGTCATAAACACTCACTCAAAAATCAGGACTGGCACGATTTGCCGGAAACAGAAATTTCATACCGCATTTTCCGCGAGGACCAAAACATCATTGCTGAAATCAAAGGTCATCTCGGCAGACCTGTCGTTTTGGAAATCGAACCATGCAGACTGTGGCCCCCGATGCGTATTGATATTGACTGCAACGGAGCGGCATTTTCATACGATTTCATTCACCGGACAAATCCGGATATCAAAATGCAGGATACTGATGAAAACGGATTTTTCCGAGCAGAAATCCCGCTGAAAATTTTTGACGGCTTCCGTCGCGACGGCTTCCCCATGCGCTTCCATATCAGATCGCTGAATGATTGCCAGCACGGCAAGTACACACCATGGCCGGGACGCTTGCTTCAGGAAGATTACAATCCGGAAACTGCCAGCTGGCTGTATGATGTTGAATAAATAGGCTGTGTTATAAAAGAATACTGATTTATTGCAGGGGGAGAAGAAAAAACTTTTTTGCAAAAAAGTTTTTTCTTCTCCCCCTG